>JBILTQ010000132.1:0-12772 GCA_044371435.1 Pirellulaceae bacterium
TCCAGCCGAGCCGCCGGATAAAAGCGAATTGCCGAAATTTCCTGGTCTGGGTGAACCGTTGAATGGTCCTTCGCCATAAACGTCATCCATGCAATGCCAAGCTTTGCGTGCAGCCAATGGCCAAGAGTAAAATTAGCTCGAGGTGGCGTCTTCGGGATCGTCTGCGCTTGGAAAACAACGAGGAGAACTGAAAGATGTTCGGACACTGTATGCGATGGTACTTGATGGTCATCGTTTTCCTGAGCTGTCCATGCTTGGTCATGGCCCAGGAGTTTTTCGAGCTGACTGCTCCAGGTTTGACAGGCCCTTCGTTGGCCGTACGGACCGACCAGGGGTTACTCATACGCGACATCCATGGCCAGGAGTCACGCTACCGTCGCGAGGCGATGTTTGACAGTGGTCCGGAATGGCTGGGGTATTATTCGTCCGAAGCGCGTCAAGCCCTTCAATGGCCGAGGAATAATCGTGGCCCCATGCGAATCGGAACACTTCAAGCAAATCGGCAATGGCGGTTCCAGACGAGTCGCATGACGATCCGAACGGCCGCGGACGCCTCTGCTGCTAAGATCGGCATCGCCGGCGCCCAGGTCACTCCATCGTCGCCCGCGCTCAGCCCACCGCCACCTACCTACCCCCCAGGGAAAGTATCGCCGACAGTGGAACCTTTTCCTCCATCCAGCCTCAATCGAGCACCGATGGCGGTGGTCTTGGGTTTGGGCGACCATGATCGGCAACGATTCCTGACCAGGCTATCTGACGGTGGGCTGGGCCTGGCACCACACGCGTCGAACGCCGGAACTGGAAACTGGTATTTGGTACCCTTAGCCAACGGCCTTGTGCGGCTCCAGTATGAGGATGGGACTGAGATGCTGGCGTTGGCTGGCCGTCAGCCATCCCAACCCACCACGTTGTTTTCCTTGGCTGATCGAGCCGACCAGCTCTGGTATCTCCGACCTTTTCCCGGCAACAGTGGGAGCTACGCCTTGGAAAATCTTCAGTACCCGGGTTATGCCTTAAGTTTCCAACAAAACCACCTGATGCTTGCCCCGCTTGGTTTTTCTTCCGCGCAGCGATGGTGGCCTACCACCCCCACCATACCGATGGTACCCCCAGTATATCGCAGCATCCAGCAGAGCTTTCTACCCAATGCTTCGTTGCCATCGATCCCGGTACAGTTCGTCAACACCCACCGCGAAGCGCTCATCGTACTCGTCGCGGACCTGCGTTCGGGTATCAGCCTGCAAAGACTGCGCATTCCGGCCGGTAGCCAACTGACCTACACCTTGGATCGCGACAGCGGAGGGACTTTCATCGAAACCTTCGAAGTCCGCAGTCCGTTCGGACGCTGGGAGCGCCGGGAGTTCAGGACAGCAATCCCGCCGGCTGCCTACTACGATATCAGCGTCTACGAGGAATTCCTCCAGTCGATCGCCATCGATCGCACCGGTACCAGCCCCGATCCGATCGAAGATATCAATTACCAGCCGCGGAGCATCGGACTCTTCATCGTTCCGCCGGGACCGGCTGTCGCTGCCGGAACGACGTTCGACCTTTATTCGCTTGCCCAAGCCGCTAACAACGCGGGCGCAGTGCGTCGTCTATCGCCCGGAGGCAACACCACGAACGTTCCGCCGTCCGATCCCCTAGGCGATATCCTTCGCGAATTTCAAGGCCGTCGAGCAGCCTTCTAGGAAGCATCCCCGCGTAACCCTGCAAGCGGCTATCCCTGGTGAAACTTGACAAACAATAGCCCGAGATGCGTGTCCCTCACCCCCTCGCGGCGACGGTTGGGGGTGTCATGGCTGATCGTTGAGCAAACGTTCGAAGCGTTCCTGTAGGCGGCGCTGCAAGGGATCGAACACCGCCTCAGAATTTTCGTTGCCTGTAGCTGGCGAAGAAACTTCGTTGCTCCCGATGGCAGAGAGCGATTTAGGGTAGGGTAGGCAACTTTTCCCATCGTGATAATAAACACGATTACGGCCCGCTGCTTTGGCTGCATACAGCGCTTCGTCGGCGCGCCGCACCAGATTGCCGACGCGTTCCTCAGCCAAGATTAGCGAGACTCCGGCGGAAATCGTCACCGGGATCGACTTGCCTTCGACAACGATCGCCTTCGCAGCGATAGAAGCGCGGAGTTGGTCGACGGCTTGCGCTGCTGACTCCAAAGAATCATCGATCAGGATGGCAAATTCCTCGCCGCCGTAACGAGCCACCTCGGTCCCTTCACCGGTGAAAGCTCGCAATTGCATCGCCACTTCCTGCAGCACCCGGTCACCTGCCGGATGGCCATGAACATCGTTGATCTTTTTGAAAAAGTCGATATCGATCAGTGCCAGGCAAAAACTGGTTTGGAAGTTGGTCCACCTTGCAAAGCGTTCGTCGATACGCTGATCGAAGGCGCGTCGGTTGGCCAAACCGGTCAACCCATCGGTTCGCGCTTCGGTCAGATAACTCGCCAATTCCTTGGTTTGGCTTTCCAATTTGGCTTCCGCCTGTTCGACGCGAGCCTGCAGTTTTTCATTGGCTTCGCTGATCTGATGAAGCCATCGCTGGATATCGTCGGCCGACATCTGCCCCGAACGCGCCAGCACCTCTTGGCTGAGGCTCCGCACCTGGGTTTGGTACCTGGAGATATCGCCAGCGAACTCCGACGTCCAGTTGGCGAAATTCCTCACGAATCTCAACACCTGTTCCCGTTCCATCCCCCCCTCCAGGATCGGAGGCGGGGTCATGCGACGCCCAGCCCATAAACCCAGCCCAAGCCCGATCAGCAGGAGAGCGGTACCGATCGCCAGTCCCAGCAGGAACATAGGCAGGCTGGGTTGGATTACCACCGCCAGGCAAGTCCAGTCGAAACCCCGCATGCTTTCAGCGCTTGACATCTTGACGGGAAGGAAGGCTGCCTGCGTGATGCGTCGCCATCCCCACTCCGGGTGACGAAAGCTGATCGATGCGCATCGCCTCCGGCGATCGACCGAACGAGGCGGGGAAGGACTCGGTCTTCGGGATGGTGACGATTCCCTGATCACTGATGGTAAAACCGCGTTGCCGATCCCTCTCCAAATCGAAGCCAATTTCGGTTCCAGGGGGAATCCGAACCCCTTTGTCGATAATTGCCCGCCGAATGCGGCAATGACGCCCGACTTCTACCCCTTCAAATAGAATGCTATCACTGACGCTGCTGAAACTATTGATGCGGACCATCGGTCCGACAATGCTTCGCTCCACCTGACCTCCGCTGATGACCGTGCCAGCGCACACGACCGAATCCAAAGCTGTACCTCGTCGATCTCCATCGTAACCATGACTGCCGAAGACGAATTTCGGCGGCGGCAAATTGGGTTGGAAGGTCCGGATCGGCCAATGGTCATCGTACATGTTCAGCAACGGATTGACGGCGATCAAATCCATGTTGGCCTCGTAGTAGGCATCGAGTGTCCCCACGTCGCGCCAATAGGCATCTTCCTTTCGATTCTCGTCGCGAAAAGGAAAGGCCATCACCCGATGATTTTTGATGATCGATGGAATGATATTCTTGCCAAAGTCGTGTTGGCTAGCAGGCTCGTTGGCGTCGCGGCACAGTTGTTCCAAGAGAAATCGTGTAGAAAAAACGTAGATCCCCATCGAAGCCAAGCAATGGCCATCATCACCAGGAATCGTCTGCGGTTGTGCCGGTTTCTCCTGGAAGCCGACAATACGCTGATCGGAATCGATCTGCATTACGCCGAATTGCTTGGCGGCTTCCCTTTCGACACGCAGTGCGCCGATGGTCAAATCGGCCTGGGTCGCTCGATGGTATTCGATCATCGAGCGATAGTTCATTTTGTAGATATGGTCACCCGCCAGAATCAGGATCTGCTGCGGGCGTTCTTTTTCAATCTCATAGATATTCTGGTAGACCGCATCAGCGGTTCCTTGATACCACTGTTCGTCGATTCGCTGTTGCGGTGGGATGATATCGATGAACTCGTTGAGTTCGCGGCAGAAGAAACCCTTCCAGCCCAGATCGATATGCCGATCGAGGCTGGTAGCTTTGTACTGAGTCAGTACCAGGATCTTGCGAATCCCGCTGTTGAGGCAGTTCGATAGCACGAAATCGACGATGCGGTAGATGCCGCCAAAAGGTACCGCTGGCTTGGCCCGATCCCGGGTCAGCGGCTCCAAACGCGTTCCTTTACCACCAGCCAATATCACTGCCAAAGTCTCGTTCATCGTGAACCGTACTGCGTTGAGGCTTCCAAGACTGATCAAAGCGTCGATGGTAACAGTTTTTCCTAACGGTTGGAACAGCGACTATTCCCGGTTTTGCGACCGGCGGTTAGCGTTGGCGGCCGAATCAGACATTGGAGCCAGATGAGGCGAATTGGCAGCTTTCAAGGCGTTTCGGCGAAGGCTGGCGACGGTTGGTACCGACTATTTTTTTGGAAATCAGAAACCTTATAAGCTAGGCTGTGTTCAACACCTCATCCCCTTTTTCCGGGTGAAAATCGGAGTGAAACGATGCGACTTCCTCTTATGAGCGGCTTTGGGCTGGTGACTGGTTTCATGATTGCGGTTACCAGTCCGGGAACGGCCTGGAGCCAAGTAGACTCGGCCGGAGGCCTCACCGATCGCCAACTTCAGTTTTTCGAGGGGAAGGTTCGGCCGCTTCTCGTCAAGCATTGTTACGAGTGCCATTCCACCGAGGCTGGCAAAGCGGAAGGAAATTTGCTGCTGGATTCGCGTCCAGGTTTGCTTGAGGGAGGAGATAGTGGTCCCGCCGTAGTCCTCGGGGATCCGCGGCGAAGCCTGTTGATGCGGGCGGTCCGCTATGAAGACTTAGACCTGGCGATGCCCCCAACCGAAGCCGGCGGCAAGCTTTCTGGCGAGGCCATCGCTGTCTTTGAACAGTGGGTCGCGATGGGTTTACCCGATCCGCGCCTGGAAGCCACGCTCGACGCAAGCCGTCCGGCGGTGGAAGCGAGCCGCTGGTGGGCTTTTCAACCGCTCCAGGCACCCGATCTCCCGGAAGCTTTCCGTGGCCAGGATCGATCGGCGATCGATTATTTCATCGGCGAAAAATTGCTGGCAATAGGTCTGAAATCGTCGCCGCGCGCATCTACCGAACAACTGCTGCGTCGACTCCATTTTGATTTGACTGGACTCCCCCCGCGGTTGGAGGAACTGCAACGTTTTCATCAGCAAGCGATGGCTGCATCGTGGGAGGCGGCGTATCGGCAGCGGGTGGATGAACTGTTGGCTTCCCCGCAATTCGGCGTCCACTGGGGGAGGCATTGGTTGGATATCGCTCGCTTCGCCGAATCTTCCGGACGGGATATCAACATGGCTTACCCCTATGCCTGGCGATACCGGGATTACGTCATCGATTCCTTCAACCGGGACAAAACCTATGCGGATTTCCTTCGCCAGCAACTGGCTGGCGATCTATTACCTTTCAAAACGCCCGAGGAGCGGGCGGAAAATTTGATCGCGACCGGTTTTCTGGCCGTAGGTTCCCGGGCTCTCAATGAAATGAATCCTCGGCAGTTCGCCGTCGACCAGGCAGATGAGCAGATCGACACCGTCTTTCAAGCCACGATGGGGCTGACGTTAGCCTGCGCCCGCTGCCATGATCATAAATTCGATCCTATGTCGCAACGCGACTATACCGCGGTGGCTGGCATCTTCCTATCGACGAAAACCCTCTATGGGTTACCCGGCCTGCAGAACGGGCGCAACGCATCCAAACCCTTGGCCCTGCCTGAGGAAGCGCATTTGCCTATGCTGGCCAAACCGATATCTCGAACAGCTTTCGAAGATATGCTCGCCCAGTACCGGCAGCTCGATCTTCAGCTAGCTGACTTGCAACGCGAGCGATTACGGCAGTTTCAGGCCAACACCCCGATGACGACGAATGCCAATCCCGCTCGAGAGGTTCTGCAACGGCAGCAGCTGGAACGGCAGAAAAGTCAGTTGGAAGGCCAGTTGATGGAGTATGACGACGACGGTCGACCGGTAGCTCTAGCCATGGGGGTCGTCGACAAGCCACTCTCTTCGAGCCAATCACCTTTCGCCCGTTTCGTCGGCAGGAACCTCCGCGATCGATCGGCTTTTGAGTCGATCGCCGATAGCCCATTCTTCGCTCGTGGCGAACTGGAGATGGCTGGTGACAAAGTACGCCGCGGTGTTCCCCAACTTTTAGGGAACGCCGACCAATTCCAAGTTGCGGACGATGTCAGTGGACGGCTGGAATTAGCAGCCTGGATCGTCGATCCGGGCAACCCGTTGACGCCGCGCGTCGCCGTCAATCGGATCTGGACTTGGCTCATCGGTCAAGGGTTGGTCAAGAGTGTTGATAATTTCGGAACCACCGGTTCCACCCCCTCCCACGCTGAGCTACTCGACTATTTAGCCTTAAGCTTCCAGTCGCATGGAAGTACCAAACAGCTCGTGCGGGAAATCGTCTTGAGCAACAGCTACCAGCAAGCCTCGACCTACGATTCAGGCTCGTTTGAGATCGATCCGGAAAACTCTTATTTGTGGCGGATGAATCCTCGTCGTCTCGAAGCCGAATCGATCCGGGATGCGGTCTTATGCGCAGCTGGAGTACTCGACGACAATCCAACGATAGGAAGTTCGATCGCTCGGCGGGGGCTCGGCCCCATCGACCGCCCCCCAGGTTTTTTGCCGGCGGCGTTTCGGCGTGCTCCTGAGAGCTTGGACGCCGATTTCGTCGGTCGGTCGATCTACCTCGGCCTGCCGCGCGATGCTCTTCCCGAGATCCTGTCCCTCTTCGATGGCGCCGATGCCACCAGCGTCCAAGGGAAACGAGAATCGACCAATGTTCCTAGCCAATCGTTATTCATGCTGAACAGCGATTGGATCGCGGAACAGAGCCGAGCCTTAGCCAAGCGGGTCTTGCAGACCTATCCCGGTCCCATGCTGGAAAGCTTCGAGGATCGTTTGCGGCTGGTTTATCAGCTGACCCTGTGCCGTTCACCCGCTAAGGAAGAAATTGCGGCCGCCCGATTACTGCTTTCACAGATGGGGCTCCATCCCGAAACGGGGTGGAGTTCGCTGGCGCGTGGTTTATTTGCCTCGGCCGAGTTTCGCTATCTCGATTAGGAGTTATCAAAGATGTCGCCCATCACTCCCTTATGTTCGCACCGACAACCATTGATCGATCGTCGACAAGTCCTCCAGTATACTGCCTGCGGTTTTGGATGGTTGGCCTTTGCGAGCATGGCAACCCGCGTTGCCTTGGCTGAAAAGTCGCTGGGTACCGGCGGTCATTTTCCAGCCAAAGCCAAGCGGGTGATTTTTCTCTGCATGCGCGGGGGGCCATCGCATGTCGATACTTTTGATTACAAACCGCAACTGCAACGGGCGGATGGTCAAACCGCTATCCGTCCGGGCAGTCAATGGATGGGTTCCCCTTGGACATTCAGCCAGCATGGCCAAAGCGGGCGTTGGGTTTCCGAGTTGTTTCCGGAACTTGCCAAGCAGGTCGATAAGCTTTGCCTGATTCATTCGATGCAGACGGACGTACCGGCCCATCCCCAGGCGATGATTCGTTTGCATACCGGTAGCAGCCAGTTCGTAAGGCCCTCCTTGGGAGCCTGGACCTTGTACGGCTTGGGTATTGAGAACGAAAACCTTCCTGGATTTGTCGCCATTTCTCCGACCTCAGCCGTCGGTGGTAGTCAGAATTATGGCAGTGCCTTCCTCCCAGCCAACTTTCAAGGAACCAAACTTGGCAGCGAGACCAGCGACGCCCGCGGGGCTTCCATCCGCAACCTGGAAAGAAATGTCGGACCCCGGCGACAGCAACTGGAATTGGATTTCATCCAGGCGGTGAACCGCGACAAGCTGGCTCGTGATCGCGTCAATCCGGAACTCGAAGGGGTTATCAAATCGTATGAGTTGGCTTACCGGATGCAGGGTGAAATGCCTGGAGTACTTGATCTCGACAAGGAAACCAAAGAAACCAAGGATTTGTATGGGCTCGATCAACGTACAACCTCCAGCTTTGGCAGCAAATGCTTGATGGCCAGACGTTTAGCCGAAGCCGGTGTCCGATTTATCGAGATCACCCATGGCAACTGGGACCACCATTTCAATATCACCACAGTTTTGCCGGCCGCCTGCGAACAAGTCGATCGAGGTTTGGCAGCTTTGCTCATCGACCTCGAGCGACGCGGTATGCTCGACGAGACCTTGGTGGTGTGGACGGGAGAATTTGGCCGAACGCCTTATGGACAGGCTCGGAGCGGTCGCGATCACAACAACAAGGCCTTTACCCTATGGATGGCAGGGGGTGGCGTAGCCGCCGGGACCAGCTATGGCTCCTCCGGCGATTTTGGCTACGAAGCTGCGGAGAACCCTGTCCCCATCGTTGACTTTCATGCCACTTTGTTGGCTTTGTTGGGCCTTGATCACGAGCAGTTGACATATCGCTATGCCGGACGCGACTTCCGGCTTACCGATGTCAAAGGTCGAGTCGTCTCCGATGTTATCGCCGGTTGAGGGTTTTTGGATTGCTGCTGTCGGCTAGCAGTTCAACCTTGGGCTCGATTTTCAATCAGATAGCAGCAAGCACGGATCCAATCGATGCGTTGATGCGATTGAGGGCTATCAACGACGACTCGCATTGCTGGTTCGACCGCCCGTCGTTCCTCTTCGGCCGTCGATGCCTTCAACGATTTCAGTTGTCGAAAAAGCTTTTCCGCTCGATGGTAGGGTCGAATCCACCAGCGTCGCAAACCGATAGCTAAGGGAATGGCTACGGTCACCAGCACAACACCGGCAACTGCAAGCAAAAAAGTTTTCATCAGACCCCCTCCTTGGCGATGATGGGCATACAAGATTCATCGCCGAATACCACGGGCAAAGGGTCCTTTGCTTCGTCTGGGTATTTACTCAAGGCAAATGCGGCTTCCTCGCGAACCATTTTGTACGAATCCGCAACCAACCGTACCAACGCTCCCTTCAAGGTAGGGTCCGGTCCGAGGAAACTGGCGGCTATGGCCGCGTGATACCGGTCGCTTGGATCGAGGGAGTTGCAAGCAGTGATCAAGGCTTTTTGCCAATGGGGATCGATGAGACGAATCAAGTCCGCGAAGCATTGCAATGCATCTTCAACAAGTAGATCGAGATGAGCCATCAACGTTTCGACAGACAGCGCCCTGAACATTTGCCGGATAGCGTTTTCCAGCAGCGGATGCTCACCTTGATCGCGGAAACTTAGGATAAAACTCAAGTCTTCTCTCAATTGCTGACTATCTTGCACTTGCTCCGTAGCCAAGCTTGCGGGAACGGCCTCACCGCCTATCATCACGGTGGGCGCCATCGCCTGCAGGATTTCACTGTAGCTTGGCGTTGGATAGTATTGAATGATCTCGGCTACCGCATTCAACCACTCGACCGAATGAGCGTTGAAGCATTGCCGTATACCACGGAAGAGCTGATGTAAAGCCACGCCACCCGCCGAGACGATTTTGAACAAATTTAGCCGATCTTCATCCGTCAAACCACCTTCTCCAGTCCAAGCATGTTGACAGGCTGCCGGCAGTCCATGCTGTTCAACACGCTGGCTAATCGCCGGCAGGTACCCCTGGCCGATACCTCGCGCCAAGGCTACCGCCATTTTCATGTCCGAACGTTCCCGGAAGACAACCTCAACCAAGCTCTTCGGTGGATGATGCTTGACCACCAATTGAATCAGTAAGTCGAGTACTTCATCGCTGGCGGTAACTTTCCATTGCCGGAGAAGGACCTTCAACGGGCGCGGGTCTATTTCATCATGAAGGATAGCTTGCAGCGGCGCGTCATCGGGTTCCAGCAGCACAAGGAAGGCTTCGGGAATATACGGGCTACGGTGTATGGAATAGTGCTCCAGCGAACTGGCCAAATGCCTGATCAATGTTTCTCGACGTGAGGAGTCATGACCGCTACGAACCTGACGGCCAAGGCTTACCGATAAAGCACCTAAAGCCCCTCCGGCAAACGAGCCGTGCGGCGAGTTGGTCTGTTCGGCAGTTTGTACCAAGCGCCCAAATCCCTCAACAATCTCAAGATGGGTAATCATCCTCAAGCTGGCCCGATAGAGCGGGTGCCGCGGGTCCTCGAGGATTCCTTGCAGGGTGGGTAATACTCGATGGCTGATGGAAGTCCAGCGGTTAGCATCGATTGGTGGATGATCACTAAAAGCTGCCACCAGTCCTTCCAGAGCTCGTTTTTCACCTCGCTGGGTCAAAGCGAACACGGCTTGCCAGCGAATTCCCGAATCGGGACTTTGCAGCAGTTGCAGCAAGCAGTCGACAGCGGCTTGATTCCGTGTCTTTCCCAGGAGAGCGAACTCTTTTTGAGCGCGTGAGATCACTGGACCGCGTTGCCGTGAAATGAGATAGCGAAACCCCTTCGGTCCTTCGGCGATTCCTTCCGCAAACTCCAGCCAAAGCCGACGCCGACCCGATTTCCGTCCCATCCGTGATCGGTCGGCGCTCACCATCGAATTAATCGTCGTTTATGGTAGAATAGAAAGGTCTGTCGCGGGGAGCATAAACCATCCTTCCTTCCAGGTTTGCCATGGAACGTTCTGCTCAAAAAGTATTGCAAGAGGAATTCCTATCGGCTCGAGCCAAGATCCTCGAACTTGCCGCTACCCTTGACCGTATCGATCGCGCAGCGCTCGAGGCCGTCGATGCGTCCACTGCAAGTTCCGCGGCCTTGGAAAGCTTCAGGAAGAACTCGGCCGCCCTCCAATTGCTTGCCCAAGGAATCTCGGTTTTGCAGGAGAATGAACTTCACCGAGCCAAGCGTGTGCAGGAGTTGATGAGCCGTCCGTATGACCCGAAATGGCGAGAATCATGGACTATATAGATCCCCACATCCACATGGTCTCAAGAACGACCGACGACTATGAATTGCTGGCCCGGATGGGCTGTGTAGCCATGAGTGAACCTGCCTTCTGGGCTGGGTTTGATCGTGGCAGTGTGGAAAGCTTTCGCGACTACTTCCGTCAGCTCACCGAGTTTGAACCGAAGCGAGCTGCCCAGTTCGGAATTCGCCACTTTACATGGCTATGTATCAACGCCAAGGAGGCTGAGAACGTATCTTTATCGCGGGAAGTCATCGCCATGATTCCCGAATTTATAGATAAGCCTAACGTGTTGGGGATCGGTGAGATCGGTTTGAACAAGAACACCAGGAATGAAGCCACCATCTTCCTCGAACATGTCGAACTGGCAGTTCGCTATCAGCAACAGATTCTGATTCATACCCCGCACCTGGAAGATAAATACCAGGGGACGAGAATGATCCTGGATATGCTCACCAGCGACTCAAGGATCCAGCCGGAACGGGTCCTGGTCGACCATGTCGAGGAGCATACGATCCGCGAGGTTCTCGATCGGGGTTTCTGGGCCGGCATGACTTTGTATCCGGTCACTAAATGTACGCCGCAACGCGCGGCGGATATGATCGAAATGTATGGTCCGGAACGTTTGATGGCCAATAGCGCTGGTGACTGGGGTCCGAGCAAGCCGACCGCCATCCCGGATTTGATCTTTGAACTGCGACGCCGGGGCCACCCTCGATCCTTGATCGAAAAAATCGTGTACGACAATCCACGGAAGTTCTTCGCTCAGAGTCGCGGTTGGTCTGATCCACCTTTGCGATAAGCTTCGATTTGATAAGGCCCGCGGAACATCAACAAGATCGCTCCCTCGCGGGCAAAATGTCGGAATACTTCCCTCTGAAAATGCTCTTCACCGGGCCATGGATAAGCGAAAACCAGGGCGAAGTCATCGATTTGCATGGACTGCATTTCATAGGCGGAGGTTACCCTGTGATGAAGACTAGGATGGTTTGCTTGCGACTGAACCAACCAGTCCACGTCCGGTGGTAAAAAATTCCCGTGCCATAGCTCCGCACCAATTGCATGCCGCTTGAATAACTCCCGCCCGCGATTGACCAGGAAATCTTCGGCTTCGATACCGACGGCCGCCAATCCGTGAAACCAGGCTAAACCCGTAACTACGCCAAAGCCTGCTCCCCACTCCACAAAACTTCGTCCTTGCAACCAGTCGCCTTCTACCAAGCCTCGCATGGCGTGCCAGACATACTCGAAATCGCAAGCGACATATTGTTCGATGGGTCGTTCGAGCCAATGATCCCAAAAGCTCTGCATCAACTGCTTGCTGTCGGCGAGGAAGGCCGACACCGCCGCTGGCAAGGGTTGGCCATCATCGATGGTTAGCGGTAGCTCTTGCAGCGCAAGATCGTCCCAGTTTCGTGCTTGACGATGACGATTACCTGCTTTGCGGGACGGCATACGGTAGGTGGAAAAAATGTTGAGGAGAGATCGACGACCGTCGACATCCGCTGGCATCGGCGACTCCGCCGCTGGAGGATGTTGTTATCTTAGCTTTTCATCGACAACCGATTTTCGGCTTTTGACCGACTAGCGACATCTTATCCAGGATCCTATTTTTTGTCCCGTAACCCACAAACTCTTGATAAAGAAGGATTTGCGTTCGCTCTTCGATCGCCGATCAACAGTTTTGCGAGCCTTACTACTAAAACAGCATTTCTTAAAAAATTAAGAGATAGAGTATTCGCCTTCCCCGCTTGGGTCCACCAGCCTGGGAGGAAACGAAGTCTCATGATTTCCGATCCTCTTCAGCCGCCGCGAGAAGGTTTGTCGGTCTGGCCGAAGAGCATCCGCTCGCTCGATTCAGCGGCGACCCGTTTTGTAAAGAACCGATTTTCGTTACAACTTCGGATCAGAAAA
>JBILTQ010000214.1:0-9308 GCA_044371435.1 Pirellulaceae bacterium
CCTCAAGATGGCCGATCTCGACCAGGGCATCCTCAAGATCGCCAGCGCCACCCAAGAAGCCGGGCACGCTGCCCACATTCACCATGAGGCGGGTTTTACCGATGGTGGTGTCCGCGTGCGGTTCCGCTTTCCCGGCCTAACTTCGGGTGAGTCACTGCAACTCGGCTTCGTCGATCGCGAAGCCAAGGGCATCCACGCCGGGCACCTCGGTTACGGGATTCTCGCGCCGGCTGGCATCACGCTGATCGATCATCAGACCGGGGTGATGAACTTGGAGATACGCCGGCGACGCCAGCCTTACCTCGATCGAAAAGAGCCGCTGCCGGCCGACCTCGAGGCGCTCTTGAAGAAGAAGCAAGTGACTGTCCCTTGGAAAGCGGACAACGACTGGCATGAACTTGTCCTCGTCACCGAGGGGGACCAGATGCGCATCAGTCTCGACGGTCGGTTGATGGCTTCGCATCGTTCCGCTGGCTTCGCGCACCCGACGAAGCGTTGGTTCAGCTTCCTGGTCCCAAGCAAGGTCTGGATCGACGACGTCAAGATTTGGAGAGTTCAATGAAATACTGCCTCACCCTCGCCTGCTTCCTGCTACTGGGGCCGCTGGCGGCCCTGCCGGCAGCCGAGTTCACGATCATCGCGCCGTTGGACTATCAGGTGGTGCAGCGGAACAGTCCGGGGCAAGGATTGGTGCGGATCGCCGGGGAGCTATCGGCGGATGAGCCCGTGCCGGATGCAGGCCTCGAGGCAAAGTTTATCGGCGATCAGCTGGAGACAGGCTGGTTGCGGGTGGGGGTCGCGAGGAACGGACGCAAGCTCGCGGGCACGGTCCGGGCGCCGGCGGGAGGTTGGTGGCGTCTGGAGGTGCGGGTCTCGCAAGCTGGAAAGCTGATTGCCTCTGCCAGCGTCCCCCACCTCGGTATCGGCGAAGTCTTTGTTATCGCTGGGCAGTCGAACTCGGCGAATCATGGTGAGGAGAAGCAGCAGCCAAAAACCGATCGCGTGACGACTTTCGATGGCCATGCCTGGCGGCTCGCACGTGATCCGCAACCGGGTGCCAGTGGGGCCGGCGGCAGCTTCCTTCCCCCCTTCGCCGATGCGGTGGTGGCCCGGGAAAACGTGCCGGTGGGGATCGTCGCTTGCGGCATCGGCGCGACGAGTGTCCGCGAGTGGCTGCCCAAGGGTGCCACCTTCCCCAACCCGCCAACGATCGAAAGCCGTGTGGAGTTGCGTGCCGATGGGAGTTGGGCCAGCAACGGAGCGGCCTATGACGCATTCCTCGCAAGGATGAAAACCCTGGGGATGCATGGGTTCCGTGCGGTGCTCTGGCATCAGGGGGAGAGCGATGCGAATCAGAAAGATGCGTCGCGCACCCTGCCCGGGAAGCTTTATCGCGAATATCTGGAGCGGCTCATCCGCGACTCACAACGCGACATCGGCTGGAACGTCCCGTGGTTCGTTGCGCAGGCGAGCTATCATGTGCCGGGCGATGAAGGGAGCGACGATATCCGCGCCGCTCAAGCTTCGCTGTGGAAGGACAGCCTCGCCTTGCCGGGCCCGGACAGCGATGCCCTGAAAGGCAAGCTGCGCGAGCGCAATGGGCGGGGAGTGCATTTCAGTGGTCCAGGGCTGCGGGCGCACGGCGAGGCTTGGGCCGCGAAGGTCTTGCCGTGGCTCGAAAGCCAATGGAGCGCGTCGCGCAATCGCGACGGAGGAACGGAGTGGACGACCTATGAGCAGTTGCCCGAATGCCACAGTCTCGGCTGGGTCAGCACCCATGTGAAGAGCAAAGACGCGCGGAGCTGGAACGGTATTCTCGACGAGGCGAGGTGGGGCACCCCCTCGCCGCAGCAGGTTTTGTCGCGCAATTGGGACTGGCAGGTGAGCGACCAGCAGTGGCGCGAGGCGGTCAAACAGCAGGGTGAGGGCCAGCGTGAGGAGGTGGCCTTCGACCTTTGGCTACCAAACGCCGTGGGGGTGGTGAAGGGGGTCGTGGTCATCTCTGGCCATGGCAGCGGCGAAACGTTGTTTGGCCGCGCCGATCTCCGCGGGCTCGCCAGCCAACTGCACCTGGCGTTGTTTAAATTTAACGGCAATCCGCTGCAGCGCGGCTTCTGGCCGAGGGCTCTGTTGTTTGACCGCTTGCGGAACCTCGGTGCGAGCAGCGGCCATCCCGAGTTGGAGCATGCACCGCTCTTCCTCTACGGGCATTCCAATGGCACGGGCTTTTCCGCTGTCTTCCCCGCGTATGAACCGCAGCGAGTCTGGGGCTGGGTGTCGATGCGTCCGGGCATTACCTTTCAGGTTTATCAACCCAAGGCGGCGATGGTTCCCGGCCTGGTGGTTTTCGGTGAGGACGATCACTTCCTCGCCCGACCCTCGCGCGAAGAAAACCTGGCGGTCGTCCCGACCTTGCGGAAGAATCATCAGGCGTTCTGGAACATCGCCGTCGAGCCGAAGACCGGCCACGGCCCCGGTGAAAAGACTTGGCCGCTGGTCCTCTCCTTCCTCCGCCATACCTTCACCGCCCGCGTACCTGCGGGAGCGGATGCCCGCCAAGGCCCGGTCAAGCTTCACCCGCTCCTCTTGGAGCAAGGGCATCTCGGCCAGAACTGGGACAGTACCCAAGGTGGTTATCAATCGCTGCCGATCGCGCCGTTCACCGCATTCCGCGGTGACGCCGCCACTGCCTCTTGGCTCGTCAATGCCGAATACGCGATCGACTGGCAGACCTTCCAACGTGAGGGCGAAATCAAGAAATAGCAGGAGACCTCATCCCTATCCATCACCATCCTCGCCACCCACCCTCCCGCTCCCCTCGCTCGCAGGGCGTCCGGCCTCGGATGCGAGCTCAGCAACATCGCGGCCCCCTCCGCCTTGGTCAGTTCATCTTCGGTGGCCAGCGAGTTCCGACGGTTGCTCGGCAAAGGAGGCGCCGCCACGCTTCTATCCTCGCGATCCATCGATAAGCGGATCGTCCAAGCCACCCCCAACTCACAGATACGGCAACGCCAATCGACGAGGGTGGCGCGAGGTTCCTCGAGCAAACCTCGGCAACCTACCGACGCATCGCGTGCAAGGCTTGTTGCAAGCCGCTTTGCACTGCGCCGGTGTCCGAACCGAGGGCGAGGAAGCGGAAGCCGAGTTGCCGGTGCTGGTCGACCAGTTGCGGTCTCGAGAGGATGCCGGCTACTTTGCCGTGTTGGCGGCAGGCGGCCACGACCTGTTCGAGGGCAGCGAGGAAGTGGGGCGGCGTGAAGTCGCCGGGGCAGCCGAGGTTTACCGACAGGTCCATCGGACCGACAAACAGCACATCGACCCCTTCGATCGCAGCGATGTGTTCGGCAGCAGCCACCGCTTGCGGTGTTTCGATTTGAACCACCACCAGGCTTTCGCGGTTAGCCTGCTCGTAGTATTCGTCCCATCGGGCACCATAGTGGGAAGCCCGTGTGACCACCGCGACCCCTCGGCTCCCTTGAGGCGGGTACTTCATCGTCTCCACTGCCCGCCGAGCTTCGGCCGCGGTGCTCACGTAAGGGAACATGATCCCCGCAGCGCCGCTGTCCATGACAAACTTGACCGTATCTGGATCGACGCTGCGAATACGGACGATAGGGGCAGCGACGGAATGGCGGCAGGCTAACAGCATGCCACGCAGGTCGGCCAGCGAACCGCTGCCATGCTCCAGATCGATCAGCAACCAATCGAATCCGAGTTCGGCAGCTACTTCGACAGCAGTGGCCGAGCCCAGGTTGAGGAAGGTTCCGGCCATCAAGCCGTGAGCGAGTTTTTTCCGATCGATCCACTGCATCGCATGGTCTCCGCGGCCTCGGGAGGAAGGTTTGAATACCCGCTGATTATCCTTAACGTCACCCCCAAGTACAGGCCGTGGTCCGGTGCGTCGGACCGGCAGCCTTCGATCAGGCCGCGACGGAGCGCGGAAAGAATTTGAAAGGCGACCGTGCGGATGACGGCCGTATCGGTATACTAAGGGCTCAGCGATCCCCTTGTTCCCTTGGTCCTCTCGTTTGAATAAGTAGTTTGCGATGTCAGAGCACGCTTCGACCGGTCAGATTGCCAATGTCCTCTCCGAAACGCGGGTTTTCCCCCCCAGTCCTGAATTCTCGCAGCGCGCCTTGATCGGCTCGATGGGCGCCTATGAAAAGCTTTACGCGGAATCGATGGCCGACACCGAGGCGTTCTGGGCCAGGCAGGCCCGCGAGCATTTGCACTGGTTCAAGCCTTTCGAGAAGGTATTGAGCTGGAAGGAGCCGTTTGCGCGGTGGTTCGAAGATGGCCAGACCAACGCCTGCTACAACTGCCTGGATGCGAATATCGCGGCTGGACGCGGGGATCAGGTCGCCATCTACTTCGAGGGTGAACCGGGGGACGAGCGTCGCCTGACCTATCGCGACTTGCATCGCGAAGTCTGCCGCTTCGCCAACGGCCTCAAGAAATTGGGGGTCAAGCAGGGGGATGTGGTCAGCATTTACATGCCGATGGTTCCCGAGTTGGCGATGGCGATGCTGGCGTGCGCCCGCTTGGGAGCGATCCACTCGGTCATCTTCGGCGGCTTCAGCGCCGAGGCGATCGCCGACCGCAATCAGGATGCCAAGGCCCGCTTTCAGATCACCGCCGACGGGGGCTACCGACGCGGCAAGGTGCTGCCGCTGAAAGAGACTGTCGACCAGGCGTTGGCCAAGAGTCCGACGGTCGAGAAATGCGTGGTGTTGCGGCGGACCGGGCAGGAGACCCCGATGACGGCCGGTCGCGACGTGTGGTGGGATGAGTTGGTCAGCGACGTTTCCGCGGATTGCCCAGCCGTCCCTGTTTCCAGCGAGAATCCGCTGTTTATCCTCTACACCAGCGGTTCGACCGGTAAGCCCAAGGGAATTCGACATACCACCGCCGGCTACAACCTATATGCCAAGCGAACCTTTCAGTGGGTCTTCGATCATCGGCCAGAAGATATTTTCTGGTGTACCGCCGACTGCGGGTGGATTACCGGCCACAGCTACATCGTGTATGGTCCGATGGCGGCGGGTGCGACCCAGGTCATGTACGAAGGGGCTCCCAACTGGCCGGCCGAGGATCGTTTCTGGTCGATCATCGAAAAATACAAGGTGACGATCCTGTATACGGCCCCGACGGCCATTCGAGCTTTCATCAAGTGGGGCGACCATCATGTCGAAAAGCATGACCTGTCCAGCTTGCGGTTGCTGGGAAGCGTCGGTGAAGGGATCAATCCTGAAGCCTGGATGTGGTATTACCATAAGATCGGTGGCGGTCGATGTCCGATCGTCGACACCTGGTGGCAAACCGAAACCGGGGGCATCATGATGTCGCCATTACCGGGTGCCATCCCGACCAAGCCCGGTTCCTGCACTCGCCCCTTGCCTGGTGTTCAACCGCGGATTCTCGATGAGTCGCGGAAGGAGGTCGGAGAGAACCAAGGTGGGATGCTCTGTATCGAGAAACCATGGCCAGGGATGCTGCGCGGAATTTGGGGAGATGATGAACGCTATCAGCAGCAGTATTGGTCGCGGGTGCCGGGGATGTACCTGACCGGGGACAATGCGCGTCGCGACGAGGACGGCTATTACTGGATCATGGGGCGGATCGATGACGTCATCAACGTCTCGGGGCATCGCCTGAGCACCATCGAGGTAGAAAGCGCCCTGGTCTCGCATCCGGCGGTAGCGGAAGCGGCCGCCGTCGGCCGTCCCGACGAGATCAAGGGACAAGCCATCGCTGTTTTTGTGACGCTCCGCGATGGCGCCGCTTCGGCGACGCTCCGCGATGAGCTCAAGAAACATGTCCGCAAGGAAATCGGTGCCCTGGCTCAGCCCGATGATATTCGGTTTACCTCGGCCTTACCCAAAACCCGCAGCGGCAAGATCATGCGAAGGTTGCTCCGCGACATCGCCGCCGGCAAGGAGATGGTCGGTGACACGACGACGCTGGAGGACTATTCCATCCTGGCAAAGCTGCGCGGCGATGAAGAATCTTGATCGCCTTCGGCATTCGCCGCGAACATGGAGCCTGGGCTCGGGTTATACTCACTCCAGCTCGGGCGAGCCGGCGATGGATGGCTCGGCTCGATGAGGTTGTTCGACTACGCCTTCGGCAGTCCAGTTGCCAATGTCGCCATGGACGAGGCGATCCTCGATTTATTGCAGGAAGCGACCGATCGCGGCGAGTCTAACGACGAGGTCTTGCGTCTTTGGCAGTTCTCGGAAGTGTGTGTCGTGCTGGGGCGGGGTTCCAAGTTGGATGAAGTACACCAGGCAGCCTGCGCGCAGGATGGGGTGCCGATCCTCCGTCGCTGCAGTGGCGGGGCCTCGATTGTGGCCGGCCCCGGTTGCTTGATGTATAGCCTGGTTCTCTCGCTGGCCAAGCGACCGGAGCTCCGCGAGATCGATCGCGCCCATCGGTGCGTCATGCAGCGTTTGCAGCGCGCCGCGGAACCGCTGGTGCCGGGAATCGCCATCGATGGCATCTGCGATTTGACCAAGGATGGCCGCAAATGTTCCGGGAATGCGGTTCGCTATAAACGCGACTGGGTTTTGTACCACGGTACCCTGCTTTGTCGCTTCCCCTTACCGCTGATCGAACGTTACCTGGCGATGCCGCCGCGCGTTCCGGCTTATCGTCTCGAGCGTTCCCATCGTGATTTCCTGGTCAACCTCGACGTGGATCCGGCCCCGCTGAAGGAGAGGCTGGCCCAATTGTGGGAGGCCGAGGAACGCTGGGAGAGCCAGGCTTGGCTGAGCGACGTCAAAGCCAAAACCGATCAACTCATAGAAAGCAAGTACCGATGATTGCTGAGCCGATCCGCTACCGTCTTACCTTTCCGCGTCTGAAGGAGCATGTGCTCCACGTCTCCGCGGTCTTTCCGACGCAGCCCTTGCCCGGGAATTGGGATGGTTTGGAGGGGGTGTCACCAGCGGGTAGCCCGCTGCTGCTGATGCTGCCGACCTGGACACCGGGCAGCTATTTGATCCGTGAATATGCCCGGCATGTCGAGTCGATCCATGCCTGGGATGAGGCCTCCGGTGCAGCCTTGCGGATTTCGAAGGTCTCGAAGAATCAATGGCTGGTGCAGCCCCAGGGAGCCCAGCGGATTCGGGTGGAATATGCGGTCTATGGTCGTGAGTTGAGCGTCCGGACCAACTGGATCGACGACGAGTTTGCCGTGATCCAGGGAGCTGCGACCTTCATCACCCGCGACGATGCCATGAACTACCCGCATGAGGTTGCCATCGAACCACCGGCCGCCTGGCCACATATCGCCTGCAGCCTACCGGTGGCGGTCACCGGCGAGAGCAACGGTAAGCTCCAGGGTGATGTGCGGACTGCCAAGGATTACCATACGCTGGTAGACAGCCCGATCCTGCTGGGCGATCTGGAGGTACGGGCTTTTGAGGTGGGGGACAAACCGCACTATCTGGTAGGCTTCAAAGATAGCGAGGCCTGGGACCTCGACCAGGCAGCGGTCGATTGCCAAAAGATCGTCGCCTACGAGCAGCAGTTCTGGGGTGAAGTCCCCTACCCGCAGTATTGGTTTCTCAATCTGGCTCTGGAAGGTTATGGCGGGCTGGAGCACGACGACAACACCCTGCTGTTATGCAATCGCTGGGCGATGCGGAAACGCCAGTCGTACGTCGAATGGCTGGGGTTAGTCTCCCACGAATTTTTTCATACGTGGAATGTGCGGCGTTTACGTCCGCGACGCTTGATGGATTACGACTACCATCAGGAACAGTGCACGGAAGAGTTGTGGATCGCGGAAGGGATCACCAGTTACTTCGATGATCTGGTGCTGTTGCGGACTGGGTTGATCTCACCCGAGGAATACCTGGGGTTGTTGGCCAAGACGATCCAGCAAGTCGAAGAAGCTCCAGGGCGACTGGTACAGTCGCTGCGCGATTCCAGTTGGGATACGTGGATCAAGCATTATCGACCGGACGAAAGCACCCCCAACAGCCGGATCAGCTACTATACCAAGGGAGCGGTGGTAGCCTTCCTGCTTGATGTCGAAATTCGCCGCCGCAGTCAGGAGAAGCTGGCGCTCGATGATGTCATGCGACAGTTATGGAAGGAATTTCGGCTTTCGGGTTACAGCTTGCGAGATTTTGAACAAATCGTCTCCGAGCTTTGTGGCGCAGAGATGCAAGCCTGGTTTGAACAGCATGTTTACCAGCCGAAGCAGCTTGTCTACGCGGCCGCGTGGGAATGGTTGGGATTGGAGCGGACGGAGGCGGAGGCCGCCACGCAGCAGGCTTCGTCTCATGGCAGCGAATGGGATATCGGCTGCGACTTGGCCAATCGCGATGGCCGCTGGATCACGACTCGGGTGTATCGCGATGGTCCGGCGGCGGCGGCCGGCATACAAGTCGACGACGAATGGCTCGCCATCCAAGGCTGGCGTTTGCCGCGCGAAGGCTGGAAAGATAGGTTGCAGTCGGTAGCCGGCAATGGCCCGCTCCAGCTGACCATCGCCCGGCGTCAACGGCTGCGCGAGCTCACCATCGAACCGCGGCGGAAGAACTCCTGGAACCTGCGTTTTGCCGACCAAGCCACCGCCTGCCAACGGAAGCATCGCCGCGATTGGCTCTACTGGGGCGTCTTATCCTCGCCCGCGTCGCCATATTTCGACTGATACTTCCGATACAAGCGTTGTTGCCGGTTGTTGAGATCGACCAGCCGTCCTTGAATGAAGGCCTGCTGGACCTGCGTGGTGACCTCCAACGGGTCGCCGGTGGTGATCAGCAAGGTAGCATCCTTACCGACCTCGAGCGAGCCGACCCGATCGTCGACCCCTAGGATCCTGGCAGGATAAAGGGTGATGGCTTTGAGGGCTTCTCCGGCCGGCAAACCGAAGGCTACGGCGTTGGCCGCATGGTAAGGGAGGTTGCGGATCCCGGTCGCGCCGAAGCGACCCGCGCTGGCCAGGCAGTAGTCGACCTTGGCTTGCCGCAAGCGATTGGGGACGGTGTAAGCGGCATCGTAGCCGTCGCTATCGCGCTGCGGCAAACGGTAGGTGCCCGTCACGATCACCGGCACTTTTTCCCGCTGCAGCAGCGAAGCGCAGTGCGGGGCATCGTAGCCACCGACGATCACCAGGCGTACCCGCTCTTCGGTTGCGAAAGCGACCGCCGATTGGATGGCGGGCAAGCTGTCGGCGTGAGCGAAGATCGGTACATGGCCATCGAGGACGGCGAGCATCGACTCGAGCCGGGCGTCGATCGGCGAACCCTCGGGATTGGCCTGCCGCAATCGTTGATAACCCCGGGCTTGCTCGAAAA
>JBILTQ010000609.1:0-2700 GCA_044371435.1 Pirellulaceae bacterium
CCATCGCGCCGATGGCAACGAGCAGGGCGCGCACGAGGTCGCGGAAAAGTTTGGGCACGCGCTCGCCCAGAGATCCGGGACCGCCGCCGCCGAAGACGAGGTCATTGACCACCCCCAGCAACGTGTAGAGCAGCAGGATCCAGAACGCCGACTCGACGAGGCGGGGGCCGGTGCTGCTCTGCGGCAACTCGAGGACGAAGCGGGTGAAAATGAGCAGCGCCGCGGCGGGCACGACGAGATTGCGCAGGTTGCGCATGGTGCGCTCGACGGGCAGACCGCGCCGGCGGCAGGACGCGATGGATTCGTTGAGCAACAGGAGCAACAACGGAAAGCCGACGGCCAACGCAACAGCCGGCCAGAAATTCGTGAGGTAGGATGGCAGGAGATCGCTCATCGGTTGCGGCATCCCGCTGCTCAGCCCGTCACTTCCCACGCTTCGGACCCCGCCTTGCCTTCGCTGCCGGTCTTGATCGGTCCGCGGAAGGTGAACTGGTCGCCGAGGCGTTCGTGGACGGAGGCGGTGACGCGGATGGCGGCACTTTCTCCGCCGGCCAGGCGGCGCGCGATGGTCACGGTGTCGCCCCAGAGGTCGTAGAGGAACTTGCGGCGGCCGACCACACCGCCGACCACAGGACCGGAATTGATGCCCACGGCGAGAGAGAGTCCGGCATTCTCGTCGCGGTTGAAGAGGCCGATGATGCGCACCATTTCCTGCGCGAATTGGACGATGCGCCGCGCGTGGTCGGGGCGGTGCACGGACAATCCGCACACGGCGAGATAGGAACCGCCGATGGTTTTGACTTTCTCGATGCCGGATTTTTCCGCCGCTTCATCGAAGGCGGCGATGAGATCGCCGAGCATGCCGAGCGCTTTGCTTTCACCGGCGCGGGCGCTGAATTCTTCCATGCCGATGATTTCGGCGAAGAGGACGCTGACATCGGCGAACTCGCGGTTCGCTTTCTCGTCGCCCTCGCGGCGTTGCGCCACGGCGGAGGCGGGAAGGATGCTGTGGAGCAACTCCTGGTTCTCATGCACCTGGCGCTCGAGGTTTTCTTTCTGCGTCTTGATGCTGGCCGACATGTCATTGAAGACGGTGGCGAGTTCGCCGAATTCATCCTGCGATTTCACGTCGACGCGCACATCGGTCTCGCCCGAACCGAGGCGGCGGGCTCCCTCGGCGAGGCGACGGAGCGGACTGGTGAGGAGATTGGCCACGGCGAGCGCGACGAGAGTGACGACCCCGGCCAGGGCCGCGGCGGCGATGACCACGCGACGGGCGAAGGCGCGCACCGGCGCTTCGGCCTCGGCCAGATCCATCTCGGCGAGCACACCCCAGCGTAGTGAGTCGAGTTCGATCGGACCATAAGCGCTGAGCACTTTTTCACCGCGATAGTCGGTCGTTTCCATGATGCCGGATTGACCATTGAGCGCGGCTTGCGCGGCGGGCGAATCCACGGGCAGGACGCAAAGCACGTTGCCTTGGCGCTGGATCTGGTCGACCACGCTGGAAGGCACGCTGCTGCGGCGTAACGTTTCGATGAAGCTCTCCGGATCGGAATACATGAAGCGCGAGCGTGTGCGCATCGTGCCATCGGGACCGACGAGAAATGTCTCACCCGTCTCGCCCATCCCCTCTTCTTTCCACTGGAAATCTCCGGTGAGGACTTTGTTGAAATTGTCGATGGGGAACTGGAGTACGAGCATCCCTATCATTTGCGCGCCGTCGAAAACCGGGCTGATGGCGAATCCCATGGGATGTCCGAAGTTCGGACGGTAGGGCTCGAAGTCGACGATCTTGAAATCGTCGCGGTCCTTCTGCTGCCGCATGGCACGGATCTTCGAACCGAGCAGTGTGTTGGCATAGGGGCCGGTCTCGAGGTTGGTGCCGAGTTCGCTCGTTTTCTCGTAGCTGTAAACAATGTCGAGCGTGTCGGCATCGACCAGCATCATGTCTTGGAAGCCGAAGATTTTGACCGCGCGGGCGAAGAACTTGTGCAGGTCGGCGTGGGTCTTGCCGTAGGCGGTGGCGTCACCGGGCGCTTCGTTCAGGTTCTGCTTTTCCCCGTAGGGATGCGGGTTCGCCGCGGTGTAGTGGTATTGCAGGTAGCGCTCGGCCGGACGCGTCGGCAGGTATTGTTCGATGACCGGCGTGCCTTCGACGTTTTTGTCCAACTGGGGGATGAAGTAGTCGCGATAGAACGCGTCGAGTTTCGCGCTTTCCTCCGGCGAGAGCGCGGTTGCACCGAGTTCGCGGTGCGCGACGCGGAAGGCGCGCATGCCTTCGATCACTGCTTTGCTGTCGGAAATGGAGACGACTTGGTCGCGCAATGACTCGAGCATGGCCTTGAGTGTGGAGGTCTTGGCCACGCGCACACCCTGCAGGCGGTCGCGCGCCGACTGCATGAGCGCCTCGCGCGCCGTGCGGTATCCGATCCACGACATCACGGCAATCGAGGCAAGACTCACCGCGAGGAGCAGCAAGATCATCTTCGACTGGATGCTGAGGCGATTGAAGAAGGGCATGGCAGGCGGGCGGAAATTGCATAATGACAACTCCGGCCCGAATGGTGAACCGAAAACCCGCCCGGCGCCCGGTTCCGGGGTCGCCGATCGCGTTCTTTACGGCCGTCAAAGTGGGCCCGGCGTGCAGAAATGATTTGGCAGCGGGTCAGTTTCGCGTTTCTTGAGCGTCATGCGGGT
>JBILTQ010000640.1:0-2698 GCA_044371435.1 Pirellulaceae bacterium
TTGGGCATCGGTGAGCTGGATCATCGCTCAGCCCTCCTTCGCAGGGCGGCCAAAGCCGAGGACGGGGAGGATGAAGGCGGCGTCGTCGGGATCGCGGTTCGCGGCGGCGAGCCAGTCGGTCATTGCGGCTTGTGCGGTTGCAAGATCGGGGAAACGGCCGAGCCAGCCGATCTCGCCGCCGCGGTCGGTGAGCACGAGGCAGGGTTGGGAATGCAGAAGCGTCATGGGGTCGTCTCCGGTTCGGGGCCGCGACCATCGCGTCCCTTCTACGACCCCGACCCCGCCGGGCTGGCGGGGCAGAAGTCCCGGCTGCACCGGCGATCAGCGGGCGTGTTCGCCCTCGCCAAAGGCGCTGTCGGTGATGCGCCTCAGGAGGCTGGCGTAGTGCTCCAGCGTGCCGACCATCGCCCAGCCCACCTCGTCGGGGTGACAGTCGAAGTGGTCGTCGCTGAGCGCCTGCAGGCGGGCGAGCATCTCGTCGATCTCGGCCTTCCTGCCGATGAAGGCGGCGAGCGCGTTCGCCCGGTTCCTCGAACCGGTGGCGGAACCGGGCTCACCCTTGCCGCGGCGCGCCGTCTCGGCGTGGAGTTCAAGGCGCGGGGTGGTGATGGTGGTGTCCGTCATGGCGGTGGTCCTTTGGCTGCGTTGCATCGTCCCTGTGCAATCAGAATCGCTCTGCAGTGCCGGAAAGTGTAGGCAATTCAGAGCCATATGATTGCTATCTGGCCGCCCGCGCTCAGATCAGCCCGATCCCGGCCAGCGATGAGCTGCGCGGTGGGGAGTTCGATCTTGAGGTGCGAGATCACGTCCGAGACATCGGCCGCGATCCCGTCCTCGCGCAGGGCGGCCTCGATCGCCTCGGCGACGGCGTCGGGGCGCGAGCGGTCGAACTGGTCCGGGAGGGCTGCGTGATCGATGCGGATGGTGGTCGTGCTCATGGCGGGGTCCTTTCAGGATTGGCTGGCGGCGCGGCGCCCGGCCTCGTAGGCCTCCGCGAGCGCGTCGCGGATCGCCCAGACGGCGACGTCGTGGAAATCGAGGCGGTCGGAGTTCCGGGTCTCGAGCGTCTCGAGGAAGAAGAGGCGCTGCGCGATCTCGAGGATCAGGGCATCGCGGGCTGCGGCGGGATCGGTGGCGCGGCGGGTCATCGTGGTGGCTCCTTCGGTCGAGTTGCATCGTCCTTGTGGAGACACGTTCCCTCGGTCCGCGAGGCTTATCAACTCGATAAGCACATGAATTCGAATGATAATCGGAGCTTTCGATGCAGGGCATGAGCGAGCGCCAATACGCCGCCCATGTCGGGCTGTCGCGGGGCGCGATCCAGAAGGCGAAGACGGCCGAACGGCTGGTCCTCTATCCCGATGGCAGCATCAACGCGGCCGCCAGCGACGCAAGGCGGGCCGAGACGACGGACCCGTCGAAGACGAGAAAGCCGCCCGAACCGAAGCTGAAACCCGTTCCCGAGGCGGCTGTTGCTGCTGTCGGCGACACGCTCCGCGAACAGGGACTGGCGGTCCCGGCGGTCGGCGGCGGCACGACCTTCCTGCAGGCGAAGACCGCGAACGAGGTGCTGAAGGCGCAGGAGCGGCGCATCCGGCTCCAGAAGCTGAAGGGAGAGTTGATCGAGCGGGCGCGCGCGCTGTCGCTGGTGTTCCGGCTGGCGCGCGAGGTGCGGGACGCGTGGGTGAATTGGCCTGCGCGCTCGTCTGCGCTGATGGCGGCCGATCTGGGCGTCGAGCCAGCCGCCATGCAGAAGGTCCTTGAGAAACATGTCCGTGCTCACCTCGACGAACTTGCCGAGGTCCGGCCTGACTTCAGATGACGATGATGGCCTGACTGACTTCGACGGCGCGGGGGATATTCTGCGCACCTGGGGTGCGGGGCTGACGCCCGATCCCGATCTGACCGTTTCGCAGTGGGCAGACAAGCACCGGATGCTGTCCGGCCGGGCGTCGGCGGAACCGGGGCGATATCGCACAGCGCGCACGCCTTACATGCGCGAGATCATGGACCGGCTGTCGCCCGGCGATGTGATGCAGCGGATCGTGTTCATCAAGGCCGCACAGGTCGGCGCGACAGAAGCCGGGAACAACTGGATCGGCTTTGCCATCCACCAGGCACCGGGCCCGATGCTCGCGGTCCAGCCGACGGTGGAACTGGCCAAGCGCAACTCGCGCCAGCGGATCGACCCGCTGATCGACGAAAGCCCCGACCTGCGGGAGCGGGTCAAACCGGCCCGATCGCGCGACGCGGGCAACACGATGCTGTCGAAGGAGTTCGCGGGCGGCATCCTGATCATGACGGGCGCGAACTCGGCGGTCGGACTGCGCTCGACCCCGGCGCGGTACATCTTCCTCGACGAGGTCGACGCCTGTCCGGCCTCGGCCGACGAGGAGGGCGATCCCGTCACGCTGGCCGAGGCGCGGTCGCTGACCTTCGCCCACCGGCGCAAAGTGCTGCTGGTCTCGACCCCGACCATCCGGGGGCTGAGCCGGATCGAACGGGAATACGAGGCATCCGACCAGCGCCGGTACTTCGTGCCGTGCCCGCATTGCGGCGCGATGCAGTGGCTGAAGTTCGACCGGCTGCGCTGGCAGAAGGGGCGGCCGGAGACAGCGGAGTATCACTGCGAGGGCTGCGAGCAGCCCATCGCGGAGCATCACAAGACGGCGATGCTGGAGGGCGGCGAATGGCGGGC
>JBILTQ010000215.1:0-9275 GCA_044371435.1 Pirellulaceae bacterium
GCCGAGGTGCTGCAAACCCTCCGCCACACCCGCCGCTTGCCGATCGGGCCGCTACGCGCGCGGACCGAAGCGGTGAGGCTGGCAATCCCTTTCGAAAAAGCCAAGATCCTCAGCGAACAGTACCAGCATCAACGGCAGTTTTTTGATGGCGAAGTCGATGTGTTTCAGGAGAATGGCCAGTGTACTTTCGAGGCAGAGGTTCAGGTGATCGCGCTCGGAGATCAGTTAGCCTGGGTCGGCTTCCCCGGCGAACTATTTGTCGAGTTGGGGCTGGCTTTGAAAGAAGCTTCCCCCTTCCCTTATACCATCATCCATAGCCTCGCTAACGGCTCGATCGGCTACGTGCCCAACCGGAAGGCATACCCGCGTGGGGCTTATGAGGCGACCGCCAGTCGCTGCGCGCCGGGGTCGGGCGAGAAATTAATCGATACCGCCAGTCGGCTGCTGGTCGAGGTATGTCGGCCGAGTGCAAACCCACCCGAATAGCCAAGGCTGGCTTGGGGCGCGCGGACCACGAGTAGCTATTCAAGGCTTGACCACCGAACCCGACAAGCCTGGAAGCTGATGCTTGGTCTCAGCCCCTGAAGAACAACCATCTCCTTGGGCGGGAGTGAAACCACCGGCGAGCAGCGTCTACCACCCTCCAGGCGCGAGCGACTTGAGAGCGGGCGTCCGGTGGGCTATCTCTGGTTTGCTCATCCACCAAGCTTGGTTTCTGGATTTCAGCGAGGGTTCAATAACGGACCAAGTCCCCGCATCGTCTTCAGCTCCCGCGTGGTTGTCTCGTCGGTAGTGGAATGATACATCTCCGAGGCCGCGAAGTTGGGTAGGACGGCCTGCGGACAGGCGGAGCGGAACCGGGGTGGTTTCACGAAGATGGCTAAACCCTGGTCGCGATCCAGGAGTTCGCGGGTGCGTTGACGCCCGAAAGCATACTCTTCTTCCCCGCTCAGGTCGCGGAGTTCGAAATGTTGTTCGATTTCCGAATCGGGGTTGATCCCCATATCCGCCCACCAGTCATTGCGCATCGCTAATTCCTCGCAATCGGCCAGCAGGGTGTTGCGCAGGAACCGTCGCGCGAGGTAAGGCATGTGGCGATAACCGGATCCCAGCACCCGGATCCCCGGCAACATGCGCCGCACATCCTGGGCTGGAGTCGGTAAGATGAAACCACCGTAATAGGACCGTTGTTTTACCCTTTGCTGCAAGGCTTCCCCGTGGCCGACATATACCTGGGATGGATCCGGCTCGCGGATGGCAGGAAAATAGGTCGGCTCCGAAGTGGAGGCGACGATGGCCAACGCCAGATCCGCGGCCGAGTTCATCAGCCGTAAATCGGCGATCCGCTCCTCATCAGGCACTTGCCTCAGCAATTCAAACATCGACTGATCGACAAAGAAGGTCGCTGCTCGGCCGATACGGCGATCGGGGCCTAGCTCGAGCCGCGGGTGATCGCGACGAAAGTCATCGGGGTGCTCGCGGTAGAAAGCGTAGACTTCCGGTTTCCACGAAACGACCATCGTATCGGGGTCGATCTCTTTTAATCGGGCTGGTGATAGTGAATCCTCGGGATGACGGTCCTCCAGCACCTCCTGATTGGCAGCCACAATCAGGCAGGGAAAGCGTGGGCCGGCGGTGCTGCGACGAACGATTTCGTCCAGCGTGGTCACATCTTTCCAGGCGGCGACCCCCAAGGCGAAAGCCACATATTCACGCAAGTCGGTATGCGGTAGTTCGGTAGGTTGTCCGCGAACGATCTTGGTAATCTTGTAACCGATGCTCTCCATCCCGCGCACGGCGCTGCGATCACCATACTTCAGCCGTTCTTCGGCCAGTCGCACCGTCGTTTCATTGAACCCAAAACAGGAGAAAAAGGCGGCGGGGATCGAGCCGCTGCTGACACCACCAACGATCGTCTTTCCCATGCGCAGGGAGGGAACACGTTCGTACACCTCGTGCAATACTCCGGCGTCGTACGGCAGGCAGGAACCCTTGCCTTGAAAACAGAAGAACAGTTCCATCTCGGCGAAACGCTCGACTGTCGTCGCCGATAGCATCGGGGCAGGGCTTGGGCTCCAAGGTTGGGTGGCCGAGCACCAGCCGGCCGCACCGAGGAACCAACCTAGGATACTTATGGCAAACAACTTCCTCATCGAGGCTCCTTTCATCCGGCTTCGTCTTGCCGAAGTTTGTTTAATTTCGACCGAGACCGTGAACCAGCCAGCCATCGGCAATTTCGAGATAACGCAGCGTCGCTGGCGGGCTGGCCGTCTTCGACCCGACACGTTGCAGCGGCTCGAAGCTTGCCGGAAAAATCTGGTCGATGACCTGATTCCAATCGCCCAGGTTGCCGAGGTCGGTCTCGCTGGTCAAATCGCGACGCGTACGCCGCAAACGCCGTTGGGGTGCCTGGCGATCGACTTCATAACGCAAGTCGAGGATCACTGCCTCACGGGCTACCACCTGCCCGGCCATTTCGCAACCTGCGAGCGGCAAACGCAAATCGATTCCATCGGCTGAAAAGTCGACCCGCAGCGATTGAGAAGGGCTTAGGGTCATCGCCGAAGGGATACGACCGGTGGGCAGTTGTCGCCAATCGGAACTGCTGACCTTGAACTGCCCCTCGATCAGACTGCGGATGGTTACTTCATCGATTCGAATACCGCTTAACAAATCCACCAGGTTATTCACCGTCGACTGGTGGACGCAAACCAACTGGTCCAAGCGCGAGCGATACTCATGCGGGACTGGCGGCGGATAACTCAGCGCTCCCAGTTGCGTCGGACGCGAGTAATCAGTGTCGCAGCGAAGTCCGTCTTCCGAACTTTTCAGATGGATGTCCGGCTCGAAGCCTAGAGACTCTACCCGATCCCAAACCCCGCTTTTCAGCAGCGATTGGATACGATAGATCCCATCCTGCACCTCTTCATCGGCTCGCTTCTGGATTGCTTCCTCGAGTTGTTTCGAAATCTTCGGCTCGTTTTCCTTTAACAGCCGAGTCACCACTCGGCCCGCCAGGTTTTCAACCAACCGCAACTTACCCAACAAGCCATCCAGGTTGACTCGCGTGGCCTGGGATCGAATATCGACGTGCACTTGAGGCGAGTCGGCTTGAATGCCTGTCGACCGGAGACGGGCTGTCTCGGCCGCTACGATACGGGGCAGCAGCTGCGTCTGCACGTGAAGGCGATTACGATCCCCACGGACATCAACGCATCCGTTCCCTTCGATACACGCGCGAAGGGCGATCTCGTCGCCGCGCGGAGGAAAACTGAAGGAGAGCTTCGCATGCAAGGTGCCGGAGGCCACAATCGAAGCCCCCTGCTCGCAGGTCGCAAATCGGATAGGGATGGAAAAGCTTGTTGGGGTGGCCTTTAAAACGGTATCACGATCGATCCAAAGGTAGGAATTGGGACGTGACAGCTGACGATGCAGGCGTTGGATGTCGGCCTCATCGGGTAAAGCCGAGCAGACCGTTTCAAAAAGGGCGCGAATTTCCCTTTCCTCCCCGGGTAAAATCTTTTCCGTGGGGAGAGCCGCGTAGCGCATTAACTGCTCGAGTTGCTGCTCGACTACCTCTGGCGTTTGGACCGCCAGGTTTTCCAAGCGGGTCAAGCGTCTCAAGCTGGCACGCAAGTGGTCCAACTCCGCCTGGAGACTCCCCGGGGCGAAACGACGCAGGGACGCTTCTTGGGCTTGGAGGGTGTGCCAATCCAACGGAGCCTGCTGCAGGCTCTCTCCGATCGCATCCAGTTCCCATTCTTTGCGCAGTACCACTCCGGTCGCCCGCGATGACAATCGCTGCGTCAAAGCATTCCAGGCTGTTAACGCTTCTGTAAGTGCTTGACGTCGTTGCTCTGGCTCAGGGGCGGCTAGCCGGATTGCTCCGCGTGGAGGATCGCTTGTGGCGAGAGGTTGATCAGCAACGACCAATTCCATCCAGCCGGCCAAGCTCAACAGACATCCCCATCCTAGCTGGCGGTAAGAGGGGCGGCAGCGAGGACGACCATCTCCCGGGGTAGCCCACCGAACGAGGACTTCGAGCCCTACGCCCAAGCTCCAGTTTGCTCGCAATGCTTTTCGTTCCATGGACATCGATCACCCTACCGACAGTCGCAGACATACTATCCGGCCCCGGGGGGTGCGGAAAACGTCCCTCTATAGTAAATCCAGCTCCCGCCTTTGCTATGGAAATTTGCTCCGGTCGAAGTGGAAAGGTATTGGCTTTCGGCTCGGCCAGGACGGCGTCGGTCGATGACGCCATGGACGCCGTAGCGATCTGGGCTAACGCCGGGGAAACGGCGAGCCCGCCTTGCCAACCGGAGCTCCCGGGGGTGGGCGAGCGGCCGAGGCAGTCCAGCGGGCGCGGTTCGAAGGTTCCGGCCTCAGTCGCGGTCCTGCTCCGGCTCAGCTCGAACCTGAACCTCCCCCAGTTCATCGAGGGTGAGATGGATGACGTTGGCATGGCAGCAGACAGGACAATCCTCTACATAGGATTGATGAGTTCCTTGGCTAAGATCGAGCGGTATCACGATTTCCTCACCGCAGGCATCACAAAGATAACTTCCCTCCGAGACGCTTCGACTGGCGAGAGGGAGTTGCGGAGAAATCATCGTCGCCGAGGTGACGAGTGGGGAGGGGAGGTAGTCGCTGTGGAGCCGACACAACCATTCCATGACTACCAGGGATTGGGGATCGGCTAGGCGATGATCGTCTCCGACCTCGATCAAGGTTTCGAGCGGCAAGCCACTGGCCGTAATGAGATCCTCGGAATCGGAAAAAGGGACCACATCGTCGCGTCGCGAGTGAAGGATCGCTGACTTTGGCTTGAGCTGCTGAACCTGTCCCCATCGTTTCCAGGCCGGACATAGTAAGACCAGGGGCGTCTCGGCCGATTGAAGGTTCATCGCGATCGCCCCCCCGCGGGAAGAACCGACGACAACGGCCGGCTGGCATTGGTCATAAGCCGCCTGTGCCTGCTGCAAGGCACGCTCGAAATCATCATCATCCAGCGGGGGATTGATTACCTCGTGCCCCTTATCCCGGAGGAAAGTCGGCTTGACGCCGCCTGGAACGGAGTGCCAGCCATGAAGGAATAAAATCTTGGGCATACCGAACTCCATCGGTGGTCGGATTGAGATCTCCCCAAGGGGAGGCTCGAGGCAGCTAGCTAGAGAGTATCTTCACCATCATACGGCTTGTGATCTTTCCTCCCAGCCCGCTTCCGAGGCGTCTGCGAAAAATCATCCTACCCCCGCTCATCAACCAGCCTTCGACTGGGGCGTGGTTCCATGAGACCTAAGCGACTCGATATGCGCGCAGGTTTCATCCGGCATAGCCACCGGCTAGACTAGCGGTGCGACTCGGCCTTTCCGGGCGTGCCGTTCCCTGAACCAGCCTCCGTGGCTGGTGGCTAGGTTCGGCGGTTGAGCCTCATGGTTTCAAGCTATCGAGCAATAGATGAATCGCTTGCTTCTCCGGGTGCTATTCGCGATGTGGGGCGTTGGAGGATTTTCTTTCAGCCCACTGGCTTTGGGGGATGACAGTTGGCTTCCACAGGAAACTCTGGAGGCTACCGATTTAGCCTCGGAGATGGTGGCCGGGATCGACCGCTTCCTCGACCATAAGTTAACGCAATCGATTGCCCAGCGTCCCCGCTGGTGGCATCGCGATTTCACCGCCCCCGACGTCTATACTCGCTCGCTGGAACCCCAGCGTGAGGATCTGCGAGTCATGGTGGGGGCGGTCGACGCCCGCTTGCCTTTTACGGGCTTGAGCCTGGTGGCGACCACCGCCCAAAACTCGATGGTAGCCGAGGCCGACCATTTCACGGTTCATCGCGTCCGTTGGCCAGTGTTTCGCGGTGTCCACGGCGAAGGTTTGCTGTTGCAACCCAAGCAGCGATCGCCGACGGCCCAGGTCATCCTTGTCCCGGATGCCGATCAAACGCCGGAGGTCTATGCCGGGGTACGCTGGCAGGACCAGCAGCAGCATCCGCCGTTGCTGGCCTTGCGACTGGCGACGCAAGGTTGCGTGGTGGTCATCCCCTTCCTGCTGAACCGACAGTCCGACCACTCCGTCACGGATGCCGGCCGTCGTACCAACCAGCCGCACCGTGAGTTCGTCTATCGCCCGGCTTTTGAAATGGGTCGTCATCCCATTGGCTACGAAATCCAGAAGATCCTGGCGGTTGTCGATTGGTTCGAGCGCGAGGATCCCGGGCAGCGAATCCCTTGTGGTATCGCCGGGTACGGCGAAGGAGGGCTGCTGGCTTTGTATAGTGCCGCCTTGGATCCGCGGCTCGATACTGCCTTGGTCAGCGGCTATTTCCAGCCGCGCGAACAGCTTTGGCAGGAACCGATCTATCGTAACCTGTTTGGGTTACTCGCCAAATTCGGCGATGCGGAGATCGCCTCGATGATCGCACCTCGCCCGTTGCTTATCGAAGCCTGTCAGGTTCCGGAGATCGAGGCGTCGGCAAACGATCGTCCCGGTCGCGCGCAAACCGCTGCCCCTGGACGCTGGACGACACCGCCACTGGCCAGTGTGCTCGAGGAGACCCGCCGGGCCAAGGAACTGGTCGCCAATCCGTATTGGGAATGGAAGCTCGAATGTGTTGCCAGCCAGGGAGGTGATGGCCCGGCCTTCTCTGAGGCTGCCGTTGAGGGATGGTGGAAGACACTCGGGAGAGACGACGCGCTGCCGACCGTGGCGGACGGTTATACCGCCATCAGCGGTCAAGCCGCGCCCGAACGCACCCCCCAGCAACTCGGAGAGTTGCTTCAAGACACCCAGCACCTGATGCGGGAGGGGGAGTACCTTCGCCGTGATTTCTGGTCCGATCAAAGCACCGCTTCGATCGACGAGTTCCAGCGTTCGACCCGCGAGTACCGGCGTTACTTCGAAGAGGAAATCATCGGTCGCCTGGAAGAGCCGTTTTTACCATGGAACCTTCAAGCCCGGCGGTTGCAGGCCACGTCGAGCTACACAGGTTTTGAGGTGAAGCTGGATGTGTTCCCGGACATCTTTGCCTGTGGGATTCTTCTCGTGCCCCAAGGGCTGAAACCAACCGAGAAACGTCCCGTCGTTGTCTGCCAGCACGGTTTGGAGGGACGGCCGAGCGACTTGGCCGATGCGGCCATCGATCATCGTGCCTACCACCAGTTCGCCGTCCGCTTGGCCGAACGGGGCTTCATTGTCTACGCACCGCAGAACCCGTACATCTTCAAGGATCGCTTTCGGGTGCTGCAGCGCAAGCTCAATCCTTTGAAGAAAACCCTCTTTTCCGTTATCGTCGCCCAGCATCGGCAAACGTTAAGATGGCTCAAGTCGCTTCCTTTCGTCGATGGTACCCGTATCGGATTTTACGGCTTATCGTACGGTGGCAAGACCGCCATGCGCGTCCCAGCGATCCTGGAAGACTACTGCTTGTCGATCTGCTCCGGCGATTTCAACGAGTGGATCTGGAAGACGACCTCGCTGCGGGAAACCTTTACCTACCCCGCCACCGGTGAATACGAAATGTTCGAGTTTAATCTGGGGAATACCTACAATTACGCGGAGATGGCAGCGTTGATCGCCCCGCGCCCTTTTATGGTCGAGCGGGGACATCGCGATGGTGTCGGCATCGATTCGTGGGTGAATTATGAATTTGCCAAGGTGCGATGGTTGTATACCCAACTAGGAATTCCGCAGCGGACGACCATCGAGCATTTCGACGGGCCTCACGAAATCCATGGGGTAGGAACTTTTGAGTTCCTTCACCATCACTTGGGTTGGCCCAAACCCTAGCTGAGGCTCACCGGGCCCACCGGTATCCGGCGGCAAACGTTCGGGCCGCCGGGATTATTGCGATCCGTACTGGTCGCTGATTCCGAGTACCTCGGCGTATTCCGTCAGCAAGCGTTCGGTCAGGCTCATCGTAGCCCGCTCGCGGAGGACTTGTTTGGCCAGGGCTGGTCTGTCGGTGAGCAGTCCATCGACACCGCGGTTCATCATGGTCGACTGCGTGGCAGGGGTATTGATCGTCCAGACGTAGACTTGCTTGCCGGCACGATGCACCCGTCGCACCAATTCGGCGGACGCGAAACGTCCGTTGATGGCGATAAAGTCGGCATCGATCCGCTGAATATCGCCGACGGAGACGGACAAAAGTACCCCGCAACGATAGTTTGGACGTAGCTTCTTCATCTTTTTTACCGCCTTGGTCTTGAGCGACATGACCATGACCTCTTCGGCCATCGCTAAATCATCGACAATCTCGGCCACCCTTTGCTCCAACTGAAAATCATGGCCGTAATATTTTAGCTCGATAATCACTTTGATTTTTCCTTTGCAATACGCCAGGAGTTCACCCAGGCGAAGGACGCGTTGATCGGCGAAACGGGTATCGAACCACGACCCAATGTCGATGCCTGCTAAATCCCCGAATGATGCATCCCAGATTTTGAGGGGGTTCCTGGCAACCTTCATCAAGTCGCTATCGTGGATGACGACCACTTCGCCATCGCGGGTTTCCTGAACATCGATTTCAACCCAATCCGCCCCAGCCGCAACAGCTGCTTGGATTGCTGCCAGCGTATTCTCCGGCGCCACGTCCGAGGCTCCGCGATGGGCCATGATTTGGACTCGATCTTGGGGATCCAAGTCGGCGACCAATTGGTAACCGACGACTAGCGTGAGCAAAACGGCTATCACTAGCAAACTAACCAGGCGAAACCAGTTCATCGTGAACCGCGGCCAACTCGCTGTCTCGTGCGACGCTGACAACAGCGGGATTTCCCGAGTTCCTGCCGCTGCCAAGGCTTGGTAGTGGGCGAAAAGCATGATCGCAAAACTTGTCGCTGCCAGGACGTTCAAGCTGAGGGCGGCTAACGCGTGCAAGACCAACACCAAACCAATGGCCCCCGCCAGGCGATCGACCGACTCGCTTTGACCGAGGCTTAACCATCGCCCTAACCCATGAATCGCCGTGGAGAAGAGGGTATGCACCAGGACAACGACGAACAGCCAGAGGCAGAGGGAGGTGAAAATCGACCTGCGGCTGCCGGCGGCCAGCTGCCAACTGCGAGCCATCGCCTGCCTCGCTGTGCGTTGCTCGAAGAGCATACATGGCAAGGCGACAAACCAGCCTGAAACTAGATAGAGCCCCACACCGAGGAACAGGCTCAGCAAGGTAAAACCAAGGCCCAAGGCGGCGCGGAACTCAGAGGAAGGCTCGGTTAAGTAAAAATTGATGTCATGGGCTCCGAGGAGCCCACGATAGAGAAAGCCGC
>JBILTQ010000569.1:0-2693 GCA_044371435.1 Pirellulaceae bacterium
GCCGCGACCCGCTACACGACGGTGCTCATCTCCATCCTCACCGACATGGCGGGCGCCGGCCATGTGCATCGCACCGCGGTGCCCAAGGTGCTGCGCGCCGACCTCGAACGGCTGCGCATCCAACTCGGCGCCGAGGTGTCGGATGCCGCGCTCACCGTGGGGATGACCGCGTGGGCGGCAGTGATGGGAGCCGTGAACCTCGAGCTCTTCGGCCACCTGCACAACGTCGTAAATCAGCCTGGCGCGCTGTTCGACGCCGTCGTCGAGCAGCACGCAGCCTTCATCACGGCCTGATCGGCCGGCTATGCGCGTGGCTGGGTGAGTACTGGCAGGAGGGCTGCTGCCACCTCGGCGGGCTTCTCCTCGTGGACCAGGGTGCTGGCGCCCGGGATGACAGCGAGTTGCGCGTTGGGGAAGGTGCCCACCATCTCGCGCGCCCAGGCGACCGGGAAGAACGCGTCTTGCTCGCCCCACACCAGTTGCACCGGTACGTCGATGCGGCGGTGCAGGTCGCCTAGGTCGCGGACGAGTTTCGGGGTGAAGCTGGCCAGCAGCGTGGCGGCTGCCTTGCGATGCGGCGCCGAGTCGCGCAGCGGTTGCAGGAAGAACTCGTCGAAGTCGCCTCCGAGCAACGACCGATCAACAAAGGCTGCGCCGAACACCAGGCCGTTGCGGGCGATCCTCGGTTTGCCCGCCACCCACCCCAGACCGGCACCGAGGCCGGGAAGGCGACGAATGCCGACGAAGCTCCGGAACCGCCAACTCATCCGGTCCGGCGGTTCGGTACCGATGAGTCCCATCGCCCGCAGACGCGGGTCGCCGGCCACCGCATGCCGGGCGAACATCCCGCCGCTGTCCTGCGCCACCACGGCGACGTCGTCGAGGCCGAGGAGGTCGATGGTCCGGCGGATGCTCTGGATGTGCAGGTCGAACGACAGCGGTGTGTCGGCCGTGAACCGGCTCGACCCGGTGCCCGGCAGATCGATGAGGTGGCAGGTGACGTGATCGGCGAGGTGGGGCAAGAGCTTGCGGAACGTGGCGCCGTGCACCGGCCAGCCGTGGACGAACAGCACATCGGGTCCGGTGCCCACCCGGCGATAGGCCACCTCGGCCGAGCCAACGTCGAGGAACTGCTCGGGTGCCTGGCGGAACAGGTCGGCTGCTTCGCTGGCGGTGATGCTCATCGGGCAGTGCTCCATGGCTCGGTGGTACCCGATTCGGCAACGGGCACCTGATGTGTAGTCGGCATTACGGAGCGTATTCGTAGTGCCGACTACAGTCAACTCACCACCCCGCGCTGGACTGAGCCAGCCCGCAGCGGCCGCGCCGATGGGTCACTCGGGCAGTGCTTCGTCACATCGTTTCGATTTCGATTTCGACTCAACGTCCACGCCCGTCCCAGTGTCGAGATCGGAGTCGGAATCGGAGCCGGAGCCGGAGCCGAAGTCGGAATCGAAGTCGCAGACGAAGCCGAAATCGGGATCGAAATCGAAATCGAGGTCGAAATCGGGATCGGGATCGGAATCGGAACCGGAATCGGAATCGAGGTCGCAGACGAAGCCGAAGCCGAAGCCGAAGCTGAAATCGGAATCGAGGTCGGAATCGGAATCGGAATCGGAATCGAAGTCGCAGACGAAGCCGAAATCGGGATCGGGATCGGGATCGGGATCGGGATCGGGATCGGGATCGGGATCGATGCCGAACTCGAAATCGGAATCGAGGTCAGGATCGGAATCGAAATCGAAACGACGTGACCGGACTCCGGCCTCGGGAGGCGGGCGGCGGTACGGTGCGAGCGCCATGACCCCGGCCGCTGACCACCCTGCCGACCCTGCCGACCTGAGCCCCGTCGACCTGAGGCTCGACGAGTTGAGCCTCGACCGGCTGACAGCGGACGTGTCGGTGTTCCAGCGCAAGAAGGGGCACCGCTTCTCGTCCGACGATGTGATCACCGCCTGGGTGGCGATGCAGGTGTGCTCGGCACCGGAGCGGGTGCTCGACCTGGGCTGCGGGCTCGGCTCGGTACTGCTGCACCTGGCCTGGTCGGTGCCGACGGCGCGGTTGGTGGGCGTAGAGGTGCAGGACGTCTCGTTCGCACTGCTGCAACGCAACGTCGCCCACAACCGGCTCGGCGAGCGGGTGGCCATCCACCACGGCGACTTCCGCGCCCCCGCGCTGCAGCAGCTGCTCGGGGCCGACGGACCGTTCCCACTCGTGACCGGCACCCCGCCCTACTTCCCCACCGGCACCGCCACCCATGCCGACGACGAGCAGCGCACCCGTGCCCGGGTGGAGACCCGGGGCGGGATCGAGGCCTACATCGAGACCGGTGCCCGGCTGCTGGCCGACGACGGCTGGCTGGTGGTGTGCGGTGACGCCGATGCCGAACCTCGCCTGCACGCAGCGGCGGACACCGAAGGGTTGGCCGTGGCTGCGTGCTACGTGGTGATCCCCCGCGAGCACCGTCCTCCGCTGTTCACGGTGTGGGCACTGCGACGCGCCCACCACGGCGACATCTGCGCCGACCACGTGATCACCCTGCGCGACGAGCACGGCGAACGCACCGCCGACGCGAAGATGCTGCGCGCCTTCAGCGGCTTCCCCGAGTCGACATCTCCCCGCTAATCGCCGGCCAGGATGAAGTCGGCGATCCGCTCGCCGACCATCACCGTGGGCAGGTTCGTGTTCGCCCG
>JBILTQ010000556.1:0-2688 GCA_044371435.1 Pirellulaceae bacterium
TTTTTTTATTTCACGTTGTCTTGCTGAAAGCGGTAGGATTCGAGACTGCACCTGTTCTCATTTCGCTGATCGGCTATGTCCTGGTATCCAGCATGTTGTTTGCGGTGATCACCTGGCGAAAGCAAGGATGGGTATTCCGAGTTTCGATTCTTGTGCGGTCCGTAGGAGCCGCGATTGTTTTCTCAGCCCTTCACTTCCTTTCCTTCGGTTTGATGCTATGGCTGCTTCGGCTAGCAATTAACTGATTACTTTACTTTGCGGTTCAAGTCCTCGGTTGGTCAGCGGATGATAGACCGCACCATCACCCAGGCGTTCAGGAGAGGCGAGGAAGTCCAGAGCATCGAAGTTTGCTTTACAGGAACCAAGCCATGAAGCGGTTAAGGACGCTTATGAACCAATGCGATCATCTTGAGTATCGGGGGCGTTTTGACGAACTGGCGACCTCTGGAGGCAAGGGGCGGCCACCAAGGTCCTCTCCTTTCTTGTTCGCAGATGGCAATCGCGGAGTGGAGCCACGTAGTCCAAACAAAACAAGGATCGGGTTAACCTTCTGGATGCATCCCGCCATCATTTATTTCGCCGGCCTGCTGCTAACAGTACTGGCTGTTCCGCCAGCGATCGCGATTGAGCCTCCGAAGTGGGATCTCGAAAAGCTCCTTCAAGCTCCGGCAGCCGTCGAGGCTCAGCAGGGAAAAGTCCCTGGTCTGGAATCGCTCTACCTCGACGGTCTTCCTTACCGCGGGCGACCGACCCGGTTCTACGCTTACTTCGGAATGCCGAAGGATATCCCAAGCCAAGTACCAGCGGTGGTTCTCGTCCATGGCGGTGGCGGTACGGCTTTCGCGGACTGGGTCAACTACTGGACCGCCAAGGGCTATGCCGCCCTCGCCTTGGATACGGAAGGGCATGTCCCGGTGAAGGTTCACCAAAGCAAGCCCGGCGATTCGGGATGGCTGACGATCGACAGCCTCAACCTTGGATGGTGTGGGCCGCCCGGGCGAGCTTGGGAACCGAAGACGGCTGCAGGTTACGCTGACGGCCAGCTGCCGCCGGACGAACAATGGCTTTATCACGCCGTGGCGGACTCCATCCTCTCGGTTTCGTGGTTGGCGGCTCACCCAAAGGTGGATAAAGAGCACATCGGCATCGTCGGTATCTCGATGGGATCCATTGTGTGCAGTCTGGTTGGGGGTATCGATGATCGGCTGGCGTTTGTCGTGCCGCAATACATCGGCGGGAACAATGATCTTGGCAACGTCTGGTACGCGGGTATCCAAGCCAACCCGGAGGTTCGCAAGTGGGATCCGGCCAATTTTTACCGGCAGTCGACCGGTCGCGCGGACTGGCTGTGGATCAACGGTATCAATGACAAGTATGGCTTGCCGCCGATGACCAGCCAGTCCTATCGAGAAACCGGACCTAGGTCTTGGATGTGCTTGTTGCCCACGCAAGGCCACGGCCACGTCTGGATCGAGAAGGGAAAGAATGCGGTTCGCGAAATCTACGCTTTTGCCGACAGTGTTACCAAGGGAACGCCTCCGTTGACGAGGATCCTTCGTACGGCTCTAAGCGACAGTAGGGTGACCATCGCGTGGGAAGCCAAGGTACCAGTCGCTCGAGCTCAGCTCTGCTATACGCAGGAATTCGTGCCGACGATCGAGATCGCGGGAGAGTTGCGGAAGGATTGGGAAAAGGTGCGGTACCAAATCGATGAGCTTGCGTTGCCGACAGTCATCGATTTACCCGATGGGGCAAAGCAAGCCGTCTTTTCGTTGCCGGAGGGGCTCAAGGCTGGGTTCGTCAACCTGATCGACAGCCGCGACCTGTCTATCTCGTCCGAGTTTTTCGGTGGCTGAAAAGGTGTCAGGACTCTTTTCTCGGTCTTCCGCGTGGTCGAAGGGTAGATTCCAAGCTCAACTGATGTGATATGCTTTGGACCCAGGCTTCATTCCCATAGGGTGTACCTCGATTGACGCTTTCGCGAATGACGCGAAGTTCTTCCATAGTCAGGGGCGTATTGACGCGTTTTTTCCATCGCGGTGTCCTGGGCACGGGCCATGTCGAGAGCAATCGAGGGTCACGCTCAGGCTTGTCAAGCCAGCGCGATAGCGAGCCCCATCTCCAGTCTTCTGCGCGTTTCACTAAACCTGCGCTTAGAGCATTTCGCTCGACATAGCGGCAGACCGACAAGTAATGCTCGTCATCTTGAATCGGAAAACTTTTGAACCGGCCCTGGTAGATGTGCCCGTATCCGCTGGTTTGGTAGTGTGCATGCAACCGCATGGTGTGAGTGAGAGAAACCCAACGCAGGAAGTCGCTCATCGCCCCATTTTGTGTGGGCTGAAGTACAAAGTGCCAGTGATTTGGCATCAACTGGTAGGCCAAAATTCGGCAGGGGTAGCGTTCTAGTCCGGCCGCAAGAATTCGCTCGAAGGCCTCAAAGTCCTCCGGCTTTTGGAAAATTCTAGCCCTCGCATTGCCCCGATTGAGGGCATGATATACCCCGCCAGCCTGATCTGCTCGTTTTGGTCGGCCCATGATTTTAGGATAAAAAGCCCCATGTGGCGGAAAAAGAGTCCTGACACCTTTTTAGCGCAAGTCGCGGATGCCGTGCTCGAGCGTCAGGAGTTGCTTTACCTCGGCGTGGGTCAAGCCGCGGTTGAAGATGGCTAGGTCATCGAGATAGCC
>JBILTQ010000594.1:0-2688 GCA_044371435.1 Pirellulaceae bacterium
GATAGTGATTGATGTGATCACTCGAGAAAATCGGGAGTACCGTATCGGGGTTGTAGGCGCTGACCAACCGCAGGCGCCGTCCGGCGCCCATATCGACCAGGTCATCGACCCCGGCCTTACGCCTGACAGCCTCGAGGTCGTCCAGATAGCCCAACGAGCCCGAGGCATCCGCAGTCGCATAGACCTTTTGGAGCTTGAGGACGTGCCGTAGCGCCTCCTCGTCGGTGAGCTCGCTCAACTTCCGGTGCTTGTAGATGGTGCCGTCCCCTCGCCGGTACAAGAGATGCCCTTTGGAAGTGCCGGGCATGTACCGGCCTAGCGACGATTCAAGTCCTCGCTCTATCCACCAGCAGAAGCTCTCGTGATTTGGACGGGGCCCGATGACATAGTTGTCCATGCTCACCCGGTCCAGAGTCTCCTTGGGGTACTGGGCCCAGAACCTCGCAAGATCCTCTTCGTTGCCGCTGCGGCGGTGGTACTGCGGATCCGCCGCGACGAGCTCGATCAGCTTCCGGAGCGTGGGATTAGGGGTATTCATGAACACCAACAGCGGCTTGCAATCAATGGCTCACAGCGTAGCCCTTGAGCACCGTGCCATCAATGCTTCTCTTTGGGCGGGGCCTGCCATGGCAAATTCAAAAGCAGCCATGCAGTCAGGGGAAGGTACACCGACAGGCTCATAAATTGAGCCTGTGAACGGGCAGACTCCGCGCCAATCTGTGCATGGCGTCTGCCGCCGCTTCAGGAGTAACCTGTCCGCACTTTAGAGGACACCACACCCGGAGCTCGGATATGCGGAATTTCACCGCCTATTGGACGAATGAAACATGGCGTGATCATGCTGCCGACAAGGCAATCGACTTTGCAGCGTCAAACCAATTCGTCCGCGCCGGAGTGCGGTCCGGCGATCGCGTTTTCATCGTCACCAACGGGAAAGGAAAGCTGCTGCTGGGGGGAGCATTGACGGTGAAGCGTCTCCTGACGAAGGCCCAAGCCGTTCGGCGGTGGGGGAAAGATATCTGGCCCGGAAGTCACTTCATCGATCCAGTCAGGCCCTCGCCGTTTCACGAACGTCTGGCGGTCTCCACGCGGGATGTGCGGAGATTGAGATTCGAGGAAGGGAAGTCTGTCCTGTATCGGGGCAGCGCCATCGACCAGCAGACGCTTCGTGGCGTACGTGAATTGACGAGCGAGTCCGCAGACATCCTCGCGGGCCTGCTATCGACGCAGGGGAGGAAAGCCAGGGGATCCGCAAAAGACCAGACCATCGAGGCCATCTTCGATGCTTGGCCAACTCAGTCTGCTCGCAAACTGCGGGCGGCACTCATCGATGCGATCAACGCGGCGCATGAGCGCAATCCGGCCCGCTGGACGATCAATCTGACCAGAAAGCGGATTCGGCTGAATGTCGGCACCGTGTTGTGCATGCAGATCAACGCCGATGAATTGCTTGCGCTGGCGACGGATGACGCGGAGCCACTCGCTCCCGAATGGAGCCCGGATCCATATACATTCGCGCCAGGTTGCGGGAATGCGGTGGTATCCAACGCCGACTCCCTTCGCTTCCCTGCCGCGCTACGCGCCGCTAATCTCCGCGCGATAGGTATCTGTAGTGACAAACACAAAGGCAACAAGCAATACCGCAGCGCATATACCGAGGAGATACTGGAGTATTTGGAGCGGACGGACCATGTGACGCTACCCAGGCCCTCGTGGCTCGCCGACCAAGACGGCAAGGCAGACGAGAAAGATGATCGTTATCTTTCGGACTCACCCGACATGTCGACCACGATGAAGGAGTCTGTGCGCAAGTACCGATGCGCGCAGGGTAAGTTCCGCGATCGGGTGCGTAAGATAGAGGTCTGCTGCCGCGTCACGGGGGAGACTGAACATGAGCTGCTTATCGCGAGCCATATAAAGCCGTGGCGTGACAGCGACGACAAAGAGAGACAAGACGGTCACAACGGCCTGCTGCTGGCGCCCCATATCGACCGTTTGTTCGATTTAGGGCGTATCTCATTTTCCGATGACGGGGACCTGTTGATCCGCGATAGGAAGGTCGAAGCGGTGCTCAAGCTGTGGGGCGTTCCATACCCCTTGAACGTCAAGTCATTCGATAAGCGCCAAAAACGGTATCTTGCATATCATCGCAAGGCTCACTCGTTCCCGACGAAGTGAGATAGGGTTGCCGTGCGAAAAACCCCCGCTGGACCCCGATTCTCCGCGACCGACCTCGTCAACTTCGCGGCCTGCCGCCATCTTTCGCACCTCGATCTGGTGCATCTCGACACCCCGTTGCCGAAGGCCGCCGATACCGAAGAGCTACGGCTGATCGCCGGCAAGGGCGATGAACACGAAAAGGCCTATTGGGAGCAGCTTCGGTCCGGGCTTTCATCAGTAGCGGACCTGTCGGCAGCGGGGGCAGACGATCAGTCTCGGTACGAGGGCTCTCTCGAGGCGATGCGACAGGGCGCCGAAGCCCTCTATCAGGCGACGCTGTTGGACGGGTCGTGGATGGGGCACGCGGACTTCCTTCTGCGTGTGCCCACGCCGTCCGTGCTAGGTGACTTCAGTTATGAGGTGGTCGACACGAAATTGGCCCGTCGCGGGCAAGCCAAGTTCCTCATCCAGTTATGCCTCTACTCTGAGCTGCTCGGCGTCGCGCAGGGGACGCGGCCGCGCTACATG
>JBILTQ010000590.1:0-2685 GCA_044371435.1 Pirellulaceae bacterium
GCACCGGCCTGACCGGCTGACCGGTCACCGAGCCGTCAGGGCTCGAACACCACCAGTTCGTGCACGTCCACGCGGGGCACCACCACAGTGACCGCACCGTTGTCGAGGTGCACGTCCAACTCGTCGCCGCCGAACACGGTGAAGGCGCGTGTCGCCGTGCCGCGCACGGTGAGGCGCACGTCGCGCAACGGGATCGGCTCGCCCAGCGCCTCGATGTGCCCGGTGGGTCGCCGCTCGGCGTGGTAGTTCACCACGTGCACCACCTGCCGGTCGGCCTGCTGGTGCACGACGACGGTTGCGGTGCTGGGTGCGTCGGTGCGCACCAGTGGTCTCGGCAGCAGCAGGTCGATCACGTTGCCCACGAGTTCACGGTGGTGCACGTGGCCGAAACGCTCGTGCACGGCGAACACGGGCCCGTGCAGGTACGCAACTCGACCCGCCAGCGTGATGGCGGGCGAACTCGCGGCCTCACCGGCCGGGCCGCCCAACGGGGCCGTGATGAAGTGCGACGAGAAGTGCTCGGGCGTGCGATCGAAGTGGCTGGGTACGGCCGTGGCCAACACCTCGGTGCCCGGCGCCGCGGCCACCCGCACGCCACCGCGGTAGTGCGTGTACGGAAAGTCGAGCTGCACAGCGCGCCCGGCGAGCCGCTGATCGTGCACCCGGTAGTAGTCGGGGCTGGTGGTGGTGCGACCGAGCCGGGTGATGCCCGCCAGATCGCCCACCACGAACCGGCCCGCCGCATCGGTGAGCGCCTCGTGGCTGAACAGCAGCGCGCCACCCCGCACCACATGGGCGCGCAGCATCGCTTCGACCGTCTCGTCGGCAGGCCCCTGGTCGGGCACGACGACGAGGTCGTAGCGGCCCGGTTCCCACGTGTCGCGCGTGACCACGTCGAAGTCGTGGTGCAGTTCCAGCAGCATCCGTGCACACCCGTCGAGGTGGTCGTTCTTTGCATTCCGGCCGCGGCGGTAGTGCCCCGGGTGCTGCACCAGCACGGCGACCTCGGGCACGGGGCGCGCCCCGGCCACGAACGGTTCGGCCTGCTCGACCGCGGCGAACACCTCGCCGATCACCCGGTACACCGCGGGTTCCAACCGGCCACGACTGGGCAGTTGATCGCCCACCGACACCCGCCCGCCGGCAGCCAACACCTGGGCGGCGTCGTAGCGCAACGCGTCGGGATGCTTCAGGCCGCCCCAATCGGCCCAGCTGAGCGCGAAGCGACCGGTCATGCCCAGCATCGGCAGCCCGAGTGTGCGGCCGAAGCGGGCCCACAGCGGAAAGAAGCCGTACCCCCACCCGCCGGTGGGCAGCGACTCGACCTCGAGGTGGGTGTACACGTCGACCTCGTCGGCCAGGTGCATGCCCCAGCGCGAGTTGTAGAACAGGCCCACCTCGGGCCGACGCTCGCGCACGAACGCCGACATCCGCCGCATCCACCGCCGGGCCACGTGATCGTGGAACCGACGACGCAGTGCCGGGTCGGTGATGGCGCCACCCGCGGCCGCGGCGAACTCGCGCAGCTCGGGCAGGCACACCTGACACGCGCACGCATCGGGGTCGTAGCGCACGATGTCGAAGAAGAAGCCGTCGAGCGGATAGCGGTCGAGCAGTTCGCCCACCACCGCCTCGAGTTCGTCGGCGTATCCGCCGTTCACGCACATCGTCGGCCAGTTGCCCCACGGCGCCTCGGTGGCGGGCGGGCGCACGAGCGTGCCGTCGAGACGCACCTGCAGCCACTCCGGATGGCGTTCGGCGGCCGACACGTTCCACCCCACGGTCACGTACACCGGCGTGGCGATGCCCGCGGCGCGCAACGCCCGCATCTGCTCACCCAACAGGTCGAACTGCAGCGCCGGGTGCACCGGCACGGTGCTCGTCGGGTAGTAGGCGAGGCCGTGGTGGCAGGTGGCGAACAGCGTCACCGACTGCACGTGCGCGTCGACCATCGTGCGGGCGAACAGGTCGGGGTCCCAGTCGGCGCCCACATCGCCGATGTGCGGCGAGGTGTGGAAGTCGAGGTGCACCTGCCGGACCGGCTGGCTGCTCACGGGGTGAACTCGAGGTCGGGGTCGAGCGGCCAGGCCGGGCGGCGCACGCGCTCCCACGGCAGGCTGGTCGACTGGTGCGACAGGCCCGGCCCCAACGCCGGCACGATGGCCTTGGCGATGCGGCGGTAGTACTCGCGGTAGTGGTTGGCGCTCTTCAGCGCCACCAGTGGCCGGGTGCGCACGTCGACGCCCACGATGCTGAACGGACCGTCGTCGAACACCTGCTGATTGCCGCTGGTGACCACCACGTCGACACTTCCGATGCGCAGTAGTGCCGACGCACCGAGGTGGATCTGCCAGCCCACACCGCGCAGTTCGTAGAAGCCGTCGCTCAGCGCCAGCACCTCGGCCGTTGCCACGATGGGCGTGCCGCTGCTGGGGTCGAGGCGCCCGCCGAGCGCAACGGAGATGGTGGCCCCGATGCCCGCGGCGTGTGCGGCCTGGGCTGCTGCTGGGTCGAGAATCGCGGCGAACACGGCGGGCGCAGCCGCGTCGATGAGTGCACGCAGCAAGTGAGTGCCGTCGCCCACCCCGCCGCCGCCGGGGTTGTCCGACGTCTCGGCCACCACCACGGGGCGCGGGTCGGTGTCGGCGGTCATCAGGTCCATCGCCCGCGCGACCGCCTCGTCGA
>JBILTQ010000217.1:0-9233 GCA_044371435.1 Pirellulaceae bacterium
ATAGCCTGAGCGAGCAAGTCTTGCGTGTGCCGCTGATCGTGCGTCATCCTCAGGCTAGCTCAGGGCTCAAGGTTGCAGGTGCGCAAGCCGCGGGGATTGTCGAATTGCTCGACCTCTTCCCCACCTCCTGCGAGTTTGCCGGGCTTCCTGTGCCGACGACGCTCGATGGTCAAAGCTTCCTTCACCAGCTCGACGATCCATCGGCCGAGGGAAAACCCGCAGCCTACTGCCGCTGGGGAAATGGACGTACCGTTCGCACTCGGCGTTGGCGATTGGTGGAGAGGCACGATGGTTCCACCGAGCTCTATGATCATCACACCGATCCCGGCGAGTATCACAACCTGATCGCCGTTCCCGAGCGCGCAGCGTTGGTCACGCGATTGCAGTCGATGCTGCGGCAGCAATTGGGGACGCTGCCAGGCAAAGCCAAAAAGCGGCCCTAGGTAGGCTCTTCGTTCCATCGCCTTGAGCGGCGGAGCATCTCGGGAAGAGGCCGAACAACTTCTAGTCGCAGCAGGCACTTCGTCCGTGTGGGACTGGCGTTGAGCAGCCACCTCGAAAGCTTCCAGGCGTTAGATCCTTGGCGGGACATCGAGCATCTCGAGGCGAATGTGCGGTTACCCAAACAGCTGACTCTCTTCTGTGCCAAAATGACGCGATTGCGGTAGTTTCCCCCTCGATTGGCCGTGGCACTGGCTTTGCTTATGACGTTGGTAAACCCAAGCTTCCCTCTTTTCGACACCGAGGTAGGCTGGCCGGAAATCCCTTCCTTTTACCGCTTCGAAGGTTCATCATGAGCGCGCATGCTTCCGTTTTTGTTTATCGGCAAACCCCCTGGATTTTCCTGGCCGCGGCGGTAGCTTTCCTCGCCAGCCAGCCGGTACTCGGTGAGGTTATCTACTCCGATCCCTTCACCGGCACCTCAGGAACGATCGACGGAACAACTCCCGCCAGTCGCGGGGGTATCGGCGCGATCGCATGGACAGCATCGAATAATCTGCAATTGAGCAGCAACGAATTACTCTCCAACAATCAGTCGGTGATCGCCAATGCTTTTTTACCGTTCACCCCTACGGCTGGTAACAAGTATTCCCTCACGCTCACCCTCTCGACCTCTGGCTCCTTTTTCGACAATTACGCCCTCTTCGGCTTCAGCCAATTCAACGTCATCGATAGTGACTTTGCCTCGACCAGTGTGAACGGTTACGCATGGTGGCTGCAACGTACCGCACTTGCTTCGGGCAACAATTACGCCTTCGGCGGTCCCCGGGCGCAACACCTGCTCAACACCGATTTTCTCCGAACACCACAAACGCGAACGATTGTGTTAGATACCACCCAAGCCCAGTGGCAGGCAGCTTTTTTCGTGAATTCCGAACTGAAAAACAGCTACACGTACGCCGTGGGCGAGAATCCCACGGCCATCCGTTACGTCGGGCTATCCTCAGCCAACACCTTTGGTCGCTTTGACAACTTTTCCTTCTCGGCAGTTCCCGAACCTTCCTCCTTCATTTTCGTGGCGAGTCTGCTCGGTGCGACCGCCCGATTCCGACGGCGACGGAAGGTAGGTGCATCTTGGCACCCGTCGATTCGAGAAGGCGAATACGAGGACTAGCGAAGGACGGTGGGAGGTAGACCGGACTGATAGGGGTCGCGATATGTCGATTGCATCGCGGTCGCGTCCCAGCCTTGATTAGCTTGAGGGTAGACCGGAGCCGTCGATGGTCGAAGCTCACCGTTTACGGAATTCGGGGTGGTCATAGCGACGGTATTGGTGGTTGGATAAGGATTGGTGCTCGGTGGGGAGACGCTAGTAGCCATCTGGCTAGGGTTGTACTGGAAATAGGTTTGGCCCAGCAGCGGGCCTTGCGTGTTCATCCAGGCAGGTAAGTAGGCCGCTGCTGTTTGGTAACCGTTGGGGTAGCCAGGATAAACGGGCATGGCGGGGCTCGAGCCCGCCATCGGATAACTGTTGAAGGCATACATCGGTGGGGTTGCCGCTGCCATCGAAGGAGTGGATGGCGAGGCTAAAGCAGGATACCCCGGGTAAGCCCCCGCTGCGTAAGGCATAGGATAATAGGCTGCGAGATTGAAGCTGGGAGCGCGATTGGCACTGGCATAAGCGAAGGGAGAGTACGGGTAGGAGCCCGGCGAAGGCATGCCGGCCGCGTAATATGGAGATGCCGGACGGGTGTCATAGATCGGCATCACCGTATTCCTGTCGGTCATGGCCAAGCTGGCTGCGTTTGTCATCGGATTATTGACAGGTGCAGTCGAGGGCGCCGCGGGAGTCAACGTCCTCTCGACATCGACATAGCGTTGTTGGGATTGGGTGGTCTGAACCGCTTTGGGGATAACCATGCGGAAGTCTTTCTCTACGTATTTTTGATAAGTAACCGGCTGATCGACCAACTGCTGGACTGGCTGGTACTGGGTGACCGGCTGATAGTACCAGGCCACTTGCGGTGGGGCGAAGATATTCCAGCTGTTCACCACGCGAGGCTGCGGGAGATACTGAACATAGGGGGTGTATTGTGTCTGTGTTACCCGTTGATTCTCGGTAACCCACTCAGGAACCCAACGCCGTTCGGTGACTTCTTCTTGCTTCCATTGGGTAATCGGGATCGATTCTTGGGTCAGATAGCGGTCGAAGGGCCGACCGGTAACCGGATCGGTATACGAACCGACATACTGGCTGTTGGGAGGCGCCGTCGAACTCGGAGCCGCCATCGTCATCGGCGGGGCAGCCGCAACGGAGTAGGGATTCCAGGCTGGGAGAGGGGCCAAGCCCGGGGCGACTTGGGCCGGAAGCTGCGAGGGGCTTCCGGCCAGGCCCAGCAACCCAAGAGCTAAAGCCAGCCAGTATCGGCCGTATCGTGAAAAAAAGAATGGCATTAGAATGGGCCTTCCGGAGCTGTTATCTGGCGATCCTTCAACACGGCTGCTGGCTAACTCGGCCGAGTGGCTACCATCACCCAAGGGAGTCTTCCTGTCCCATGCCTGACTCGGCGGAACCTGAACCCGCTGTTCCTGAATGGTTGTTCCCACTGATCCGTTGTCCCATCAGTCGCGGACGCTTGCGGCCGGCGGGAGCGGAACTCATCGCTTGGCTACAACAGCAGCAAACGCAAGGGGTTCTCACCACCAGGATTGGTCGTAGCGTTTCGGAAATTCCAACGCAAGGTCTAGTTAGCGAAGACGGAAGTTGGTTCTACGCTATTCACCGCGGAATCCCTACCTTGATCCCGGATGACGCGGTCAAGCTTCCTGAAAATTCCCCCATCCTTGGCTAGCACTTCGTTCCCTTGGCTAGCGGCAGCCGCGGTGGCGGGTCTATGCCTTGACCGGAGTTGTCGATCGTCCACGCGGAGCATACCACGGCTTGGGGATTGGTTCGCTCACGCTGAGCGCAGCCTCAGCCAGTGGATAGTAGCCGATCCGGTCTATACGTACCACTCGATAAATCGCCGCGAACGAGCATCCAAACGGCGGGTATCGTCGACTCGGTAACGGCCCCCGTTGGCGTCGACAATCATCACTTCAAAGACGCTTAACCGACGTATATCGTCCTCGGCTTTCAATACAAAGCGGGTGTTGCCGTGGTTCGTTTCCACATGCCACTCGCACGGTTCCGAAGTCCCGGAAACCGACAGTACCCTCAGGATACGCGGTACGAAGTCGCGGTAGTTTAGTTCCTCGGCCAAGGCCTGCTCGACTTCCGGACCATAGTCGGCAGGATCTTCCAGCGTCATGATTTCGCGGCCGTCTGCCGCCAACAGTGAAATCCATTTCCGCGGTTCGGAGATCGGGAATAGAGGCATCACCGAAATCTCGTGGTACCGATTCCCGTGGGTATCGACCAGTAACAAATGCCCCCAAGGATCTCTGCTCAACTCGATTGGGTTTTGGCGTGTCATGGTTCTCAGGAAGCCGCGATCGATTCATCTTGAGCTAATTGCAATTGCGCCTGGTGCAACCGGGCGTACGTCCCGCCTTGTTGCAACAGTGATTCATGCTTGCCGATTTCCGTGATCCGACCTTTTTCCAGGACGACGATTCGATCGGCTTTACGGAGCGTGCTGATGCGATGGGCGATAGCGATCGTTGTCCTGCCTTGCACGAGGTGGTCGAGCGCCTCCTGGATCTCACGCTCGGTTTCGGTGTCGACCGCCGAGGTCGCTTCGTCGAGGATCAAGATACGGGGATCGGTGAGCAGGGCGCGGGCGATCGAGATCCGTTGCCTTTCGCCGCCCGACAAAGATTGACCACGTTCGCCGACCATCGAATCGTATCCATCGGGCAACTTCAGGATAAAATCGTGGGCTTTAGCAGCCCGAGCGGCAGCGACGATCTCGGCGCGGGATGCCTGCGGACGACCATAAGCGATATTTTCTGCGATCGAGCCGAAGAAGAGGAAAGGTTCTTGCAAGACGATCCCGATGTTCGAACGGTAGGCGGTAATCGGAAACGAGCGAACATCGTGGCCGTCGACGCGAATCGCTCCGCTCGCTACATCGAAGAAACGGCAAACCAGATTGACCAAGGTACTTTTTCCGGCCCCGCTGGGACCGACCAGACCGATCATCTCTCCTGGTTCGATCGTCAAGCTCACATCGGAGACGACTTGCCGCGCACCGTATCGAAAACCGATATGATCGATTTCGATCCTGCCTTGAACTCGGCCAGGCAAGATCGGCTTGCTTGGCTCAGCCACACTCGGCACCCGATCGAGAATTTCGAAGATACGGTGGGTGGAGGCGGCCGCTCGCTGCGCATTAGCCAGCATGCGACTCATGGAATCGAGGCGGACGTAGAGTCGTCCAATGTAGGCGATAAAGGCGGTCAAGACGCCGACGGTGATCTGCTCGTGATATACCCGCCAGGCGCCGAAGGCCCAGATGACCAGCAGTCCGATATCGGTCATCAGGGTAATGAGCGGAGCGAATGAGGCCCACAGGCGATTGACGCGGGTATTGGCCTCGAGGACTTGTCGGTTGCGACCGCTAAAACGCTCGATCTCGCGTGGTTCCTGGGCGAAAGCCTTAACGACGCGAATCCCGGGAATAGTGTCGGCCAAGACATTCACCATCTCGGCCCAGGCGGCGCTGCTGCGGGCGAAGCCTTGCCGCAGGCGGATCCGGAAGTGCTGAATCAACCAGGCGATGATGGGGAAGGGGAGCAAGGTCACCAACGCCATCATCGGATCGATCGAAATCAAGATGGCCGCCGTCATGAGGATCATCAGCACATCGGTAGCGAAGTCGAGCAGGTGGATGGAGAGGAAATCACATATCCGCTCGGTGTCGCTGCTGACGCGGGAAATCAAGTCCCCGGTGCGGCGTCCTCCAAAAAACTCGAGCGATAATCGTTGCAGGTGTTCATAAGTCCGATTCCGCAGGTCTGCGCTGATCTGCTCGCTGACCATCGCCAGGTAATAAGTTCTGGCCCAACTCAACAACCACGTCGCCAGGGCGATTACCGCCAGTCCCGCGATGTACCAGGGAACAAGTTCGAAATGCTGGCGGGGGATCAGTACCTCATCGATCAAGGGAATAGTCAGGTAGGGTGGCACCAGGCCCATGGCCGTGCTGAGCACCGTCAGGAGGAAGCCAAGGCTGATCAACCCCAGACGCGGCCGGGCAAAACGGGACAATCTCCACAAAGAACGGGTGGTGTCCGGTGCGGCCGACGGAGCGCACTCCGAGCAGACCGACTGCCCGGGCATCATGGTCATGCCGCAGGACGGGCAGATCGATGCTGCCAATTCCTCCCGCTTCCCTCCCGCTGCCGCTCCCCGCCACCGCTCAAACGCCTGGACAAAACGCCTGGCTTCCGCCAGCTTGCCGGTGGTAAATCGCCAGGTATGCAGCAGCCGATCATGCCCGAGTACCTCGACCACCCCCAACCCTGTCCGGTCGTGGATCTTCAGTTGGCTGATCGCCTCCAGCGGCCAACGCTCCCAGTCTGTTCCCGACGAACTCCCTGACGCTTCCCCTCCCACCGCGGGGACCGCCCCCTTGAAACTCCACAAGTTCTGCTCAGTGAGGACCGCTAGCCCTTCCGAAAACTGGAGTGTCTTGCTCAGGTTCGGCGAAAACCAAGCCAAAGGCCCCTCTCCCTCCGGTTGCGGGGGGAGGATAGGAGGGGGCAGGGTGCGGAGCGACGAGTCGTCAGTGAGCGAAAAGCTGGAATTGTTCGACACGAATGGAAGGCACCCATAAGCAACCAGAAAAGTCTCCCTAACTCTACCCGATAAAATGAATAAGCTAAAGGGAAAGCGCCTTAATAGGCGGACTCGCTTCGCCCAGCCCCGAAGGATTCGTGTCAAGTTTGTTCGGGAACAGGATCGATGATATCGGAAATAGGAGTCGCAGGGCTTGTTGCGGAACTCCCTGGCAACTTGGTATCCGAAAAACTACGCGCTGACGTCAAAACGATAGCAGTGGCCTTCCGGAAACTCCGACTGCCAGCCGAAACCAGTTGCTGCTCCCACTCCTGTTTTCGTGATATTACGCCCGTTTTTCTACCTTTATCGGGCTCCTTGGTGTACCATGTTTGCATCCCGGCCCAAGAAATGCAGCAGTCCAGCTCGGCTGTCGACTGCAGTCAAAAGGGTGTTGGATTCTCGGACTTTCTTGGTGACCGAATTGAATCGATGCATCGCACGGAACTTCGTGTAGCGAACTTGAATATCTGCCACACCCTCCCTAATCCTTTCCTCGCCGATTCCAACGGATTGGCTTGATTTCACTGAGGCACTCATGCGGATTCTGAAGGTTAACAAGCTTCGTGGACCTAACCTGTGGGCGAATTTTCCCGTCTTGGAAGCCTGGATGGATTTGGAGGAGATGAATGATACCTCCTCCGAAATGATTCCCGGCTTTAACGACCGCTTGAAGGCTTGGTTGCCTTCGCTGATCGAGCATCGTTGTAGCGTCGGGGAGCGAGGTGGGTTTTTCCAACGCTTGGAGCGGGGAACCTACATGGCCCACATCCTCGAGCATGTCGCTTTGGAGCTGCAGACGTTGGCTGGAGTCGACGTTGGATTTGGTAAGGCCCGGGCCTCGAACGTCGAAGGGATCTACCGGGTAGCCATCGAGTACGAAGAGGAGAAGCTGGGGTTGGCTTGTATCGATCTCGGTTTCCAGCTTCTCCTGGCTGCCATCCATGACCAGCCCTTCGATATCGCTGGGGAGTTAGCAAAACTTCGTGAGTTGGCTTACGACGTCTGCTTGGGGCCGAGCACCCGCGCGATTGTGGAGGCTGCCCGGGCACAGAACATTCCGTGGCGGCGGCTGAATGAGGGGAGCTTGGTGCAGTTAGGGCATGGCTGCAAGCAGCGACGCATCTGCACTGCCGAGAGCGATGCGACGAGCGCGATTGCCGAGGCGATTGCTCAGGACAAAGATCTGACGCGAAAGCTGTTGCGTACCATCGGTGTCCCATCCCCCGAGGGGCGACCGGTCGAGTCGGCCGAGGATGCCTGGGAGGCGGCCGAAGATATCGGTCTGCCCGTGGTCGTGAAACCGCAGTACGGCAATCACGGGCGAGGAGTTGCCACCAACTTGCAAACTCGGGAACAGGTAACGGCCGCTTACCAGGCGGCTCGCGAGGAGAGTCGTTCGATCATCGTCGAGCAGCATGCTCCGGGAGACGACTATCGACTTTTGGTCATCGGCGGCAAACTGGTAGCGGCGGCTCGGCGCGAACCGGCGCACGTGATCGGCGATGGCATCTCGACGGTCCAGCAGTTGGTGGATTTGGTGAATCAGGATCCGCGTCGAAGCGAAGGGCACAGCACCGTCCTCAGTAAAATCAAGATCGACGCGGTGGCCCTCGGGGTGTTGGCCGAGCAAGGCTTGACCCCCGATTGCGTGCCGGCTTTGGAACGCAAGGTCCTCATTCGCCGCAATGCGAACTTGAGTACCGGCGGGACGGCCACCGACGTTACCGACTTGGTGCATCCGGATGTGGCGAGGCAAGCGATCGAGGCGGCCAGGGTCGTCGGCTTGGATATTGCCGGCGTCGATATGGTAGCTCAGGATATTACCCAACCCTTGCAAGGCCAGCGCGGCGTCGTCGTCGAAATCAACGCTGGTCCGGGGCTGCGGATGCACATCGAACCCTCGTCTGGTCAGCCGCGTCCGGTGGGCAAGGCCATCATCGAGATGATGTTCCCCGACCAAGCCAACGGCCGGATCCCGATCGTCAGCGTCACTGGCGTCAACGGCAAAACCACGACCACCCGCCTGATCGCGCACATCATCGCCAGCAGCAACAAGCGGGTGGGGATGACCTGTACCGACGGTATTTACGTGGCGGGGCGACGTATTGATTCAGGGGATTGCAGCGGTCCGCAATCGGCGCGATCGGTTTTGATGAATCCGTCGGTGGAGGCCGCAGTCTTTGAGACCGCCCGCGGTGGGATCCTGCGCGAGGGGTTGGGGTATGACTATTGCGATGTCGGTGTCGTCACCAATATTGGTGAAGGCGACCATTTGGGGTTGGGCGATGTCGAGACGCTGGAGCAGCTGGCGAAAGTCAAACGCTGCGTGGTGGAAGCGGTGGCCAAGACGGGGCATGCGGTGTTGAAAGCTGACGACCCGCTGGTAGCGGAAATGGCTGAAAAATGCCGCGGTCAAGTAGCCTTCTTCGCCATCGATGGCCATCATCCCTTGATCGTCAAGAAGCGGGCGGAAGGTGGCCGCGTAGCCTTTGTCCGCGACCATGCGGTGATGCTTGCCGAAGGCGAAAGCGAATTCCCGCTGTTGAGCCTCGATCGTATTCCGCTGACCCACAATGGTCGGATCGGTTTTCAGGTCGAGAACGTCTTGGCTTCGACCGCAGCCTGCTGGACCTTGGGGATGCCCTGCGAACAAATCCGGATCGGCCTGGAAAGCTTCTCTGCCCATATGGATAAGGTTCCAGGCCGCTTCAATCTGATGGAGATTCATGGGGCGACGGTGATCGTCGACTACGGGCACAACGTTTCGAGCTTGCAGGCGATTATTCAAGCCATCTCGCAATTCCCCCACCCCAAGCGGACCGTGATCTACTCGGCAGCCGGCGATCGTCGGGATATCGACATGATCCGGCAAGGCGAGTTGCTGGCGGAAGCTTTCGATCGGGTCGTTTTGTATGAGGATGCTTACCTTCGGGGACGCGAGCCAGGTGAGATCATTCGCTTGTTCAAACAAGGAGTCGATAAAGGCGGGCGCGTGAAAGAAGTGCAT
>JBILTQ010000558.1:0-2678 GCA_044371435.1 Pirellulaceae bacterium
GCCGCATTTCGGCCAGCCGACTTCGAAGTTTGTCGTCGTCGACCAATCGCTTTTCGAGGGCGCGGCGTTCCTCCGGCGAGAGTTCCTGGTCCAGGTAGCTGGACAACAACTCATCGTCGGCTTCATGCAGGCTAGTAACGTCGGAAGTTGTCATCCTTTAGAAACCTCGTCGACAGGTTTATTCACCGAACGATTCGGCTGGTCTTCTTCGAGCAACTCATCGTCTTTAGGGACAACACCGCGCGGCATCGTCCCTTCGTCGATGTAAGGCTGCAGCAGCGTTTTGAGGTTGACCCGCGCGCGGCTGAGCAACGATTTGACCGCCTTGACCGACAAGCCCATGGTGTCGGCGATATCTTGATAGGATAGTCCTTCGAATTTACTGAGCATCAAAGCGATCCGCTGGCGTTCCCCCAGGGCCTGGACCGCCTGCTGGACGATGACGGCTCGTTCACTGTGATCCAACCTTCGACTGGGCATCGAACCGCTGGCGGCCAAAGCGATATGTTCGATCCCGACGTTGGTGGTCGAGGGGCCGGTTTGTTTACCGATCTGATATTCTTTGCGGCGGGAACGATCACGGACAGCGTTGCTGGCCACATTGTTGGCGATGCGGTAGATCCATGTCGTTAGCTTGGCGGTAGGTTGGTAAGATTTGCGGGCGCGAAAGACCCGCAAGAAGACTTCCTGCACCAACTCTTCGGCGATGTCCTGCGAATTCACCCAACCGAGCATCAGTCGTCCAATCCTACCTTGGTAGCGGGACACCAGCATCTCGAAGGCCACGGCGTCATCATCCCGAACGCGCAGCATCAACAGGACGTCGGGGTCGACGTGGGCTGCGGGTTCGGAGGATGAAGAATCCATAGGAGAAGGCTCCTCGATCAGGGTATCGCGGTCAGCAAACTCATTCCTTTTTGCTACTTACCGACGGTCAGTTTACCACGATCCAAGCAATTCGAGGAACTTCGTCAGTCAGATTAACCCGGCAAGTCGCCGAAAGTTTCCTCGGCCTTCCAGGAACCAGCGAATTCACCGGTGGAGCTGGCGGATCAAGCCTGCGAATCGTGTAGCTTTTTCCGGGGAGTCGACCTAATATCAGAGGGATTCACCCCGGAGAAAGTTTACAAGCCGATGGCAGCGTATTTTGTGGTAACGCGTGGGACGGATCTCGATCACCGCTTCCCGTTGGATCCTGGGGTCGAGAACAAGCTTGGCCGTGGTCTCGGTTGCCAGGTTTTGCTCAACGATCCCCTATCTTCGCGGGTGCATGCGACGGTCCGCCGCCAGGACCAACAATGGCTGGTCGCCGACGCCGGCTCGCGGAATGGGACACTCGTCAACGGCTCGAAGGTCGATGAGGCGGTGCTGACGTCGGGGGCGAAAATCAGGATTGGCGGCACGGAGATGGAGTTTTTCGAGGAGGCCGAGAGCGACCGGGACCAGGACGTAACGTTGGAGACGATCAACCTGGCCCATTCGCTGGCGGATGACGAATCGGGAGTATCGCGATCGGCGGTCGATTCGCTGCGGGATCGCAAGCGGTTGGAAGAACTGTTGGACCTCTATCAGTTAGCCTTCCACTGCCTATCGATGGTCGACTACGAACGCACCATCCACATGACGCTCGAGGTGTTACGGCTACGCACCAAGGCCACGGTGGCTGGCTTCCTTTTCCTCGACCAAGGGGGAACACTGCGGCCGCAGCACCTGGTACCGGCGGAGGGTTTGGGCAAAATGGCGAAACTTAGCCGGCGACTGACCGAGATGGTATCGCGGGAAATGACGGCGGTTTGGGTCAAGAACGAAGCGAAGCGAGCGGAAGATGGTCCCTTGAAGCACTTCACCGATGCTATCTGTGTTCCGATCCTGCAGGACCACAAGACGATCGGGGCGGTCCATCTCTATCGGGATACCGAACAGTTCGAGGCCCATCATTTCGATTTCGCCATTTCCGTCTCCACCATCCTCAGCGCTTCGTTAGCCCGCTTGCGAGCCCAGGAAGCCCTGCAAGCGAACCATGATCGTTTGATCGTCCGCAACGCCGACTTCGACGAATTGATCGGCCAGAGCCAACCGATGCTCGAACTCAAAGAGCGGATTGGGCGGATCGCCAAGGCCAACGGCACGGTGTTGATTCGCGGTGAAAGCGGTTCGGGGAAGGAGTTGGTAGCCCGCGCGATCCATCGCGAGGGGCCACGGGCGGCGCAGCCGATGCTGAGTGTCAATTGTGCGGCGATCCCTTCGGAGTTGATGGAAAGTCAACTTTTCGGGCACACCAAAGGGGCATTCACCGGGGCAGACAAGGATCATATCGGCTGGTTCCAGCAAGCCCATGGCGGCACGTTGTTCCTCGACGAGATCGGCGAGTTGACCTTGGGTGGGCAGGCCAAGCTGCTGCGAATCCTGGAAGGCCACCCCTTCCTACCGGTCGGTGGGACGAAGGAAATCCGTGTCGATGTGCGGGTACTGACGGCGACCAACCGCGATTTGCGAGATTTTGTTCGAGAGAAGCGTTTTCGCGAAGATCTCTACTATCGGCTCAGCACCTTCGAATTGCTGATCCCCCCCTTACGACAGCGAGGCGAGGACATCGCGATCCTGATCGATCACTTTTTCGATCACTTTCGCTTGACCCATGGTCGCCCGCAACTTCATCTGTCGAATGCGGCTCGGCA
>JBILTQ010000218.1:0-9195 GCA_044371435.1 Pirellulaceae bacterium
GGTTTTGGAAAGCGTGTTGTAGATCCGCAGGGTATTCGCCAGTCGGGGAAACTCTGCCACCGATTTCGAAGGGGTCTGGACGCTGCTAGCCATGAGGATGCTGGTCTCGCGAAGGAGTGAGGGCCGATCAAAGCAAGCCGGATTATACGGATTGGGGGAATCCGACTAAACCCTGATTTCCTCGGGGCGTTTACCGGAGCCAACCTGCTGGAGCATGGCCACACAGTGGGCTTCGACTAGGCGCGATTGGCCGATATCCCCCGTCCCCTCCCCGGTCTTTCCCTTCAGCGAGATCTGCGATGGAAGACAGCCGAGGATGGCAGCTAGCCGTTCGCAAATCGCCGCTTTGTGCGGTGCGAGCTTGGGGCGTTCCATACGGACGACGCAATCCAGATTCACCAACTGATAGCCGGCCGAGACAACTTTCCCCCACGCCAGGGCCAGCATTTCCGCGGAATCGCGCCCCTGGTTCTCCGCCAGATGGTCAGGGAAAAGCTGGCCGATATCCTGTTCACCGGCCGCTCCCAAAACGGCATCGGTGATGGCATGGAGCAGAACGTCGGCGTCGGAATGCCCGAGGCAATGCAAATCTCCGGGCAAGTCAACGCCCCCCAAGCGCATGGGGCCCCCCGCTCCAAGCCGATGAGAGTCGATACCAAGACCGATACGAAACATGCTTTCAGGGTTGCTGGATGGAAGGATGGAAGGCCGGATCAGCTACAGGGAAATCCGGCCGGCGACCAGCCCGTCTCACGACGCCGATTCCACGGCGTTGCGGTCGGCTTCGCTGGAATTGGTCGAGCGATTCTTGCGTCTCCCGTGCCGCGCGATGGCGGCTCCGACGAAGCCGACGAATAAGGGGTGGGCGCAGGTTGGTTTACTCTTGAATTCGGGATGAAACTGAACCGCTAAAAACCAGGGATGGCTTGGCAGTTCGATGATTTCGACCAGTTGGCCGTCAGGGCTAGTTCCTGAAAAACGCATCCCGTGAGCTTCGAATTGCTGTCGGTACACGTTGTTGAACTCGTAGCGATGTCGATGCCGCTCGTGGATCTGCTCTTGGCCGTAAGCTTGCCTAGCTAAACTGGGGTCTGCCAACCTGGCTGGTTGACTGCCCAAGCGCATCGTCCCGCCGAGTTGCGTTACCTGCCGTTGCTCATCCAGCAGGCAGATGACCGGATGGGCCGTGTCCTTGTCGAACTCGGTAGAATGCGCTTTCTCCAGACCGACAATGGCGCGACCGAACTCGATGACGGCGCATTGCATCCCGAGGCAAATGCCAAAGAAGGGAATCTCCCGCTCGCGGGCGAAACGAATGGCCTGCACCTTTCCCTCGATCCCGCGTTCACCGAAGCCCCCCGGCACCAGGATCCCATCGTAACCGGACAGCAACCGCTCGGGCCCCTCCTCCTCGATATCACTGCTTTGAATCCGTCCTATCCGAATCTGCGCTCGATGCTGGATCCCGGCATGATCGATCGACTCATAAATCGATTTATAGGCGTCTTTATGTTCGGCGTACTTGCCAACCACCGCAATGCTGATCTCGTGCTCGGGAGTACGCAAGGCATGCAACAACCGATCCCAAGACTCGAGCTTCGGTGGCGGCGCCGTCAGGCTAAAACGTTTGAGGATCTGTTCATCCAGCTTCTTGTCGCGCAGGCTCAGCGGCACTTCATAGATGGAAAAATCCTTATCGCGTTCTTCGATCACTGCTTCCTTGGGAACATTGCAGAAGAGAGCAATTTTCTCCTGCTCCTCCCGGGAGATACTTTGCTCGCAACGACAAATCAGGATATCCGGCTGAATACCGATCTGCCGCAACTGCCCTACCGAATGCTGGGTGGGTTTGGTTTTGAGCTCGGCCGCCGCCTTCAAATAAGGAACCAACGTCAGGTGGATGAACAAACAGTTCTCCCGGCCCACGTCCTGCGGGAACTGGCGGATGGCTTCCAAAAACGGCAAGCTTTCGATATCGCCAACGGTACCGCCGATCTCGGTGATGACGATATCGGTCTGGCCATCATCCATCTTGTGGATGGCGTCCTTGATTTCATTGGTGATATGCGGGATGACCTGGACCGTTTTGCCGAGAAACTTTCCGCGTCGCTCCTTCTCGATCACCGACAAGTAGATCTGCCCGGTGGTGTAGTTGGAATCGCGGTTGAGATGGCCGCTGGTAAACCGCTCGTAATGGCCGAGGTCGAGGTCCGTTTCGCTACCGTCATCCAACACGTAGACTTCGCCGTGCTGGTAAGGACTCATCGTTCCTGGATCGACATTGAGGTACGGGTCGAGCTTCTGCATCCGCACCCGCAGCCCGCGAGCTTCGAGCAGCATGCCGATGGAGGCGCTGGTCAAGCCTTTGCCGATCGAGCTGACCACGCCGCCGGTCACGAAAATGTGCTTCGTCATAGAGTTCCTTCCAAGGGCGGAAAACGTCGATCGATCCCGGCTTGCGATTCTAGCAGCAAAACCAACTCTACTGAAGGGTCAGGCAGTGAGATCTCCCCTCGAACGCAGCGAATCAGGCCGAGCCATGGAACCGCGTTTTACTCTGGCCCCAAGCCACCGCAGCCGAAAGTCGCCTCAACGCGAACCGATACCACCCCGAGAAGGAGGAAGGAGCTTTCAACGAAAGGCGGCGATGGCCGTTGACTACTTGCCGGCCACCGCAGAGATGGCTTGACAAGCCGCCTCGACCTGCGAGGCGGAAACGTCGAGATGCGTCACTACCCGGATGTTGGTGGGGGAGGTGACCATGACGCGGATTCCCTGCTGCTGAAGTTTGGCGGCGAAGTCAGCCGCTGTCCCCAGTTGGGAATCGACACGAAAGATGACAATGTTGGTGTCGATACGCTTGGGTAGGATTGTCAATCCCTCACACCCCCGTACCGTGGCGGCTATCTGCTCAGCGTGGCGATGATCGTCTACCAACCGCCCGCGATGATGCTCCAGCCCATACAGGGCAGCTGCCGCCAGGATGCCTGACTGTCGCATTCCCCCGCCAAAAAGCTTCCTGGCCCGCCTGGCTTTGCCGATGAATTCGCGACTCCCAGCCAGGCATGAACCGACCGGAGCCCCCAAGCCTTTGCTGAAACAGACACTGACCGAATCGAAACCCTCTGCCCACACCCTTTCGTGGATCCCGGTCGCGGCCACGGCATTCCACAGCCGTGCCCCATCCAGGTGCATCCGCAGCCCAAGGCCGCTCGCCCAACGGCAGATGGCTTGGATCTTTTCGAGCGGGAAAACGCGGCCGCTACCGCGATTGTGGGTATTTTCCAGACATACCAAGCGGGTCCGCACGGTGTGATCGTTGCCGGGACGCACGCACGGCATCAGCTGCTCCAACTCGAGAATGCCATCTTCGCCGTGCACCGTGTGGGCTACCAACTGGCTAAGCTGTGCGAAGGCTCCTTGTTCGTAGACGTAGACATGGGCTGAATACTCACAAAGGAACTCATCGCCCGGCTCGCAATGGCACCGAATCCCAATCTGGTTGGTCATCGTGCCACTGGGCATAAAAAGAGCGGCCTCCTTACCTAACAACTCGGCCGTGACCTCTTCCAATCGCCGAGTCGTCGGGTCGATGTCGATCACGTCGTCACCCACCGCTGCCGCCGCCATGGCCTCGCGCATGGCCGCGGTCGGACGGGTGACGGTATCGCTGCGCAAATCGATCCACCGCTCAATCTTTTCCATAATGCTCGATCCGCTTCCAAAACTCCTCAAAGGCCCCATCTTCGTGGAACGCCGGGCTATTGTCGATATCATGACACTCCAGGCAACGATCCTGGGCCGCCGCTAAAGGCAAGCGCATCTCTTCGCGAAGCTTCTTCAACAAGGCTTCGTCCGCCTCGATACTCCCCTCCTCGGCTGCAATATGCTGCGAGCCCGGGCCATGGCAATTCTCGCAACCGCTTCCCAGCAGGTGCGGCGAAGCCTCCAACGATAAATAACCACTGGTGTAGGGATAAAAGCCCTGCGGATTCCAGCCAGTCACATGGCAGGAAATGCACTCGGGGTCGAAGTGCCGCGGCACATTCCCCCGCCCCGGTGGATGGATAATCGATTCGGTGGCATGGGCATGCGGGGTGTTCTTCCAAACCTCCATGGCGGTCGTATGGCACTCGCCGCATTTCTCGCTACCCACGAACTCCCGCGTCGATGGATGGCTGAGCGGTCGAAGTCCTAACCCGGCCAGCGATGCTTGCTCGAGCTCCTTCTGGTAACGCTCGAACAACTCCATCATCCGCGGTGAATCGGGGAACTGCGAACTTAAAGCCAGCCGCTGGTACTTGAGCGGTTCCGCCGGATTGTCGTACAACCCAACCAATCCCGCATACATCCCTTTGACCCCGACCTGGAGCATCACCGCCTTGGTCCCCGCAATGGGTTCGGGCTTATAGGTGGGCTCCCCAAACCCACCCGCTGTCACCACCAGGTCGAAGATCGGAACCTGCTGGGCCAACTTCTGTGATTCTTCCAGTGAAGTGTGGGCGAGGAGGATGAGGAAGTCGCAGTCCGCAGCTTTTAAGTCGCGGGCAACCAGCGTCAGGGCCGTGGCGGCCGGTGTCAGCGTGATGTCCCCAGCTGGAATTTCCTTGGCGAACTCGTCCCCAAGGACGCCGGTGATACCGATCTTCCTCCCACCGACCTCGATGACCTTAAACTTTTCCGGGGCTTCCGGTAAAAGGACCTCGATGTTGGCAGCCACAAAAGGGCTGCGGAAGCTCCCGTCGCTATCCGTCAAATTCAAGAGCAACTCGCTCGATGAAAGCTTCAGCTCTTCCCCCCCCAACATCACTGCCCGATAGTTCATCCATTTGAAGGCTTCGGCGGTCTTCGAAAATTTAAGCTCCGATTGACGACCAAACCGGCGCACCTGATCGCCGACATCGATGGGAACCATCTCCCAGCCGCGATCGGCCACCGCCTGCAACAGCGTATCGCGACGGTTCAGACCACCCTTCTGATTTTCAAGCCCAGTGCAGCCGCATGGTTCCATGTAGCCGTGCTGCCGCCCGGTGAGGAATAGACAGGCCCAAGGCTTTTCCCAGCCTTCAGCGATCTTTTGATGCTTCTCGGCTTCGGTGGCCAACACGATCGAAGCTGGATTGGCGTCCGACGCCCCCTCCAAAGCGGCCTCCAGCAAAGAACGCTTTCCGGACGGCGTATCGCTGATGGGGCTGTTAGCCACCCGCGCGGCAGGCGGAACGGCAACGTCGCTTTGGCTGGCGGAAGCCGGCGGGACGGCCACCCCCGACGGTGGAAGCGATAGAGGACGCTCACCGCTCGCTTGCGGCCTGGCTGAACGCAAGGCGGGCCCCCCCGGAAGTGAGCGTGCAGGAAAGGTACCTTGTCCAAAGGAACCAGGTTTGCCAGGAGAACGCAAGAAGAATCCGCGACGATCTTGGGCATTGGACCATAAATTCAAACATAGCCAGCAAAACAAGGCTATCGACAGCCCACGGCCGAGTGGCAGTCGCGGCGACCAATCGGGCCGCCGCGATAGAACACCTGCGGGCTGCGGTCGACCGCTTCGGGCAGCCTCACGCCGACTGGGAAATAGACGCCTAAGCCTCATCGACCAAACATCCTTGTATGGGAACCTTTGATGATCTCACTCGACGACGGTCACGCGAACTTTGATCTGGATCTCGAGGGGATTTTCAGTATCCGTCTGAAAGGTAAGCGTCACGACATCACCCTCCGTGGCTCCCGAGCGAATGAAGGGAGCCGTCCCCGGCGGAATGACGATCGAGACCGGGAACAGTTTTTGGCTAGCCTTATCGGCAGGCGGACCGATCTCGACCCGCAGCCGTTCCTTATCTTCTTCGGGAAAAATTGACTTTAGCTTCAATTCAATCGGAGCCTCGCTCGTCTTTCTCGCGGCGATAAAGAAATTGGCTCGTCCCCCCTCCCGACTCGGGACGCGTCCCAACGCTAGCGTATTTAACTTGGGAAAGTACAACGAGCCTGCGATGATCCGCAGATCGGAGACACAGGTGCCGCTGCAAAGGACGGACATCGGCGTCTTGTCCGAACCGATCTCGAGGTGGATCTGACCGGTCAACGGGCCAGCTGGTAACCCGGGCTGTACCCGCACCACGCAATCAGCCACATAGCGGGCGTCAGCATACCGAGTCACTTCCTGGGGAGCTAACCGCCGGACAGTATGCGTCACCTGAATCAGCGGCTGATCGAGATCCGCCCAGTAAGCCATCAACTCCAAGGGGGTATCTTCATAGCTGTAGAGCTGGAAGGTCTTCTCGAAGGCTTCGCGGGTAGAGAACTCGCCAAAATTGAGTTCTGCCGGTTCGGCGACATAGGTTCGCCCCAGCCGGCCACGAATGGTCAATTGGATCTCTTGCTGCCGAGGGTCATTGGTGCCGATGGTGGCTGTTTGCGCGAAATCACCGATCACCCCTTCTGCCTTCCAGGTCAACGTCACACGGGTCTCTTCCCCCGGACCCAATAAAGATTTTTCTAGCGAACCGATGGTGCATTTGCAGCTGCTGCCGACGACAGTCAACTGCAACGGAGCACTCCCCGAATTCTTGAAGCGAAAACTGTGGGATCGTTCCGTCCCCGCCCGCATGTTCCCGAAGTCAAACTCGACGCCCCCGACGACCTCCACGCGTGGGATCGATCGCGGATCCACGGTTCCCGCATTCGCTGCCACCGGAGCCTGCTCCAAGTGAACCTCGGCCGATGCCAGTTCCAGAGCCGAAGCATCGACGACTTCGCCGATTTTATCCCCCAAACGATTCCAGTCCGAGACGGAACGCCAAAAGCCGAAAAGCCCACCCAGCAACGACAAAACAAAGGCCAGAAAGAAAGCTCGCATGACACCAACAGTCCAAAGGACGCCCCCACTGGCCGACCGAACCACGCCGCCGGTAGCCTCCCTCTGCAACATACCTCTCCTACTACGCAGGGACCCGTAGTATAGGTTCGATCGACCCGAGAGCACAGACTCGGGAAGGTTCCAGGAAGCGGACTCCCCTCGGAAAGCGGAAAAGGCCTTGCCGATGTCCCGACCGACTGTTACAAAACAGGGCGGTTGGCCGTGCAACGGCTATAAAACAGCCAAGCGGTAAACACAGTCGACCCAAGACCGGCAACCAAAGATGGCGGTTTTTAGGGTTGTTGATCGGACCGGTCATCAAAAATTTGTGGGTCGGTTATTTTGAGCCTCTGGCTGCGGGAAGGTCCTCATCGGTGGGCCGAGCTATCCCGGTAGCCCAAGCCTTCCCTCCTTTTGAGAGCGTAGCTCAGTCGGTAGAGCAAAGGACTTTTAATCCTTGGGTCGAGGGTTCGAATCCCTCCGCTCTCACTTTTGTAGGAATTTGCGGAGTTTCCCTAAGTGCGGAAATTCTCCCGCATGCTCCGAGATTCTCCCGCATGCTCCGAGATTCTCCCGCATGCTCCGAGATTCATCGGGTCGGTAGTCTGGTAGCGACAAGCTGGTCGCTTGAATTCGGTCCCACGGGGAATGGAGCCCGCGGTTGGATGTGCTGGCCCCACCTCGAATCTGGGAAGATTTCCGGTCTAAGGGATGACGATCGGCGAGACAACCGCATTGTTGTTGTTCCCCTCCTCATCGGATGCGATCACCGCGGCCATGGCAGCCAAGCCAGCAAGGCCGGCGCCGAGCCCCCCACCCATCATTCCGCCACCGCCCCCACCCGCGCCACCGCCGAATCCACCATAACCGCCGTACCCCCCATAACCGCCAGCCATGGGACCGGCGACAGGGCTTCCGGTAGGATCTACGTACACGTCGCGGATCACGCGGCTGGTGGTGCCGAGCATTCGCGGTGGGATCAGGCAGACGCACAAACGATCAGCCCCCACCGGTGGTTGGTAGAAAGCCACCGGCCTTTCCTCAGGGGTCACCACGGGCGGAGGAGCCACTTCCTCGCCAGCCAAAACCTCAAAGGCAAATGCGGCATAACCGGCAGGCCCCGCAGCAATCACGTCGTACTCGCCGGGAGTGACTCCTTGAAGGCTAAACCCCCCATCCACCGGATCCGAGTCGGCCTCAAAGACGACCAGGCTGTTGCGGAGGAAGTGGAGCTTGGCGTACCTCAACGACTCGGCTAAATCGCGATCCAGGACCACGACCCGACCAAGCATCGACCCATCCGCTTGGAGCCGCACACGGTAGGAACTGAGAGTTTCCGAGCGATAATCGGCGACGTTCAACAGTTCACCGCGAGCATCGAAAGCCGTAGGCGGGATATCGCGATTCAGAGCAGCTAAGACCTCCTGTTTGTTGGGGGTGGTTACCGGGAGCCGCAACGAAGTATTCGAGATCCCTTTGCTCTTGGCGGTCTCTGCACTCACTGCGATCACTGGGATCGCGGCATGCATTGCGTCGGCAGCGACCACCACCGCATAATGCTCGTCAGCCTTCACCTTGTCGAATTCAGCGATTCCCTGCGCGTTAGTCGTGGCGGTGCGATCGACGCCAGCCGCATTGATCAAGTGGACCAGCAAGTTGGAACGTGGCCCAGCCGAATCAATAGCCCCGGCTGTATCCAAAGCAACTTCCAACCGGCCGCTATCGACCCGTACGAAAAAATCCTCAGGCAATTGCACTTGCTGACTTTGTATCGCTGCATAACGAACCTGGGATGCCGATTCAGCAACCGCGACCTCGGAAACCAAGCTAAACCATCCACTACACACGATCGCCGGCATGACGAGTTTCAGAGCCGAGCGATAGGATCGCCGCGTTGTATGGGACATTGCATTCATGATGGCCTGCAGGATGAAAAAAGCAACAAAGGTACAAAAGCATAAGTGATTCACGGATGATGTTCAGCGAGCAACGGCCGCTCTCCATCGAACAAGCCGATCAGCCCAACGATGGAACCGCTCGCTACCAGCGGCGTCTTCCAATTCACTCACCGAGCTTCGCGGAGCGTGACCGAATCGAACCGCCGGCGACCCGAATATCCGTCACGAACCACCTCTTGAGTGTAATTGCCAGCGGCCGGCGGGCAAGGAAGTTTCCAGCCTTCCTCCACACCGGCCCGTCGGTGGTTCAGGCCAAGGAATTACCGGGATAACCAGCCTTTTTCGAACCGATTTTCAGCGGGCGGTGACAGCAAAACCGGACTGCCAATCCCCTTCGATCTCGAGCTTTTCGGGTTGCAACAGGTGAGGAGCCCGGCGATCGGC
>JBILTQ010000560.1:0-2669 GCA_044371435.1 Pirellulaceae bacterium
TCGCTTGCTGGGGGGAGTGACGGTTTGCCGAACCGAGGGAGGAAAAGGGCCGTGGCCGGGAACAACAAGCCGGCCCTTACAGGTTGCGTTGTTCCGATCCCTCAGAACACTCGCACCCCAGCCAACTCGTCTGACCTCATTGTATTGCCACGGAAATTGATGTCAAACGGCACCCCTGGCTCCGCGTTAGCAGGCCTGGCTCCGATTTTCGAGCATCGCCGCTTGGACGCGATGCAGGGCTTCGACTTCAGACGGAAGGAGTTCAAAGGAGCCGCGGCGGTAACAAGCCTCGATCCGCGCTGCTGCCTGGCTCAGTTCTTCGACACCGGCTGCGGCCGCCGAATTTTTCAGGCGGTGGGCCATGGAGGCGACCTTCAAAATGTCGCCCCGCGCCAGGGCTCGGTCCAGTTCGACTAAGTCCTGTGCGGTGGATTGCAGGAACAAAGCTACCAAATCCTGGGCGGTTTCGAGAGAGCGGCAGCAGTCGATCGGAGCGGCACACGCAGTGGTGTCCAGGGAGATGGATGGTGGGTAGGGCATAGTGATTGTTCCGGATTGCTGCGGTGCGGTGCCCACCGACCAGTCGGCCGAGGGTGCATTACCGGAAAAATCTAGGTCATGATTGACCGATCGCCAAAATAAACGGTCTGACAAGCGGTTGAGGAATCTCAGGGACGCCGCGGAAGTCGCCCTGGGATAGCGGATTTGCTGAGGCTGTTCGCAGCACTGAATTTATCGATTGAGCGGAATTTACCGGGTCCAGCGGTGGGCGGGGCCGGGGGAACTCGTTTAGAATAGGCCGATCGAAGAAATCGGCCCACGGAGACCGCGATCGCAATTTTTTTCATCGATGAGCATTCGGGAAAGGCAAGCAGCTACCAGGAGTACTGAACGCTTCTTGGGCCCTGAAGGTCCTGGGTGAATGTCCCCACGCCCTTGTGCCCCAGGGTGCGAGAGGTCCTCTCACCGCGATGAATGTCCTCTTTTCCGACGATGGGTGGCGACGATGAGCTTTGTTCCAAGGAAGAAAAGCGGGATGAATTTTACTTGCAGCCGGAGGCGGCCCTCGACCCGTTCATGGGTTTTGGGGGGCGTAGGTATTTGCTTTTTTATGGTGGGGCCGGCCTGGCCGGTCTTCGGGCAAGGGTTCGGCCTTCGTCAGGAGTTTTCGGCCGAGGCCAACTTGATTCAGGCCCCGCGAGAAGTCGAGCGACTGTTGGAGCAGGCCGAGGAAGCCATTTCAGCCGAGGAGTGGACCGAGGCTACGCTTGCTTTGGGGATGCTTTTGGGGATTGAAGAACAGCCGACTGCGGATGAATTTGGTCAGCAGGATTATTTCCAGGCAGTCGATCGCCAGTCGGTGGAGCGTGGGTCCTTGCGGCAGGCGGCGGCGAAATTGATCGACGATTTGCCCGAGGCCGGGATGAAGGTCTTCGAACTTCGCTACGGGTCTGCTGCCGGGCAAAAATTGTCGGCGGCCATTACCGCTGGCGATTGGCGGGAGGTTGAGGATGTTGCGCGCTTGTATCGGGGGACGGCAAGTGGCCGCGAGGCGGCCTGGCTGACGGCCGAGTCCCATGCATTCGCTGGTCGGCCGTGGGAAGCAGCCGTAGGTTTTGATCGGCTGATGCGACAGCCGCGGTCCGTGACCCAATTTGGTTTGGAAGGCTTCTTGGCGGGGGCGGCCTGTTGGAAGGTGGCCGGCCAAAACGATAAAGCTCTCGAGTTGCTTCGTCTCGGCCAAACAGCATTCCCGGCGACCGCGGGCAACTGGCAAGGGGTGGCTTTCAACATGGCCCGGCCGGTGGAGGAGCTGTTGGCGGCGATCGAATTCAAGGAGTTGAATGAGTTGGCCCGCAAGGAAAGCATGGCGCGATGGATCGGCGGGACGGTGGATCGCAATGGCGACTACGCCGCCGGGATACCGTTGCCCTTGATCAATTGGAAGTATCCGATGCACGAATCGGAGCAACACGAATTGGCGACGCTGAAGACGATCAAGCAAAAAGTCAACGAACGCAGTGTTTCGTTGATCCCGTCCCGCGCCCCAATCGTTGTTCCGCCATGGATCCTGGTGATGAGTTATGACCAGCGTTTGAACGCCATCCACATGAAGACCGGTAAGTTGATGTGGACAGCCAGTTTCAACCGTTTGCCATACAGTCTCGGGTCCGAGCGGTGGCAGTATCGCGACCAGGCGACGCCGGAGCTTCCGGTGCCCGATTATTTGGCGCGAAGGGTGTGGGGCGAAGCAGCCCTGGGCCAGTTGAGCTCGGACGGACGCCAGGTCTACAGCCTGAGCGAGTTGCCTTCGATGGAAGCCTCCGACAGCACGGCCTTGGGAGCCCATGCCAACGTCATCCGGCCGTTGGGTCGTCGCTTGTTCAACGTCTTGCAGGCTTGGTCGATCGAAGCTCAAGGGAAGCTGCTGTGGGAGGTCGGCGGCGAGACGGGTTTGGCTGACGAACGTCTGGCTGGGGTCCTCTTTCTCGGGACTCCCATTTTTCATCAAGGCGAACTTTTGGTGCTGGGCGAGCTCAATGGTGAGGTTTATTTGTTTAGCCTCAACCCGGCTGACGGTCGCTTGGGTTGGAAGCAGCAATTGGTGGCCAATCCGGCGGTCCCCATCGCCGGTGACAACTTGCGCCGAAACCTCAGTTGCAGTCCGG
>JBILTQ010000620.1:0-2666 GCA_044371435.1 Pirellulaceae bacterium
CCCCGTCTGCACCCCTCCCGCCAACGTCCCTGTCCCATCCCCCGTCAGCGTCAACTCAGACGCGCCCGTCACCGCACCCGTCCCCGACAAGTTCAAAACCCCATTTCCCGCTGAAATCGCCGCCGCTCCGGTCAGAGTCAGCGTGCCCCCGTACGTGTTCGACCCCGACAAATTCGTCAGCGCCCCCGGCATTGCCCCGTAACTCCCCGTACCCGCCAACGACAGCGCCATCGCTCCAAAGTTCAGTCCCCCACGCAGTGTCAGCGCCGCCGAGTTGCTCACACTCACCGTGGCCGCACCCCCCGCACCCAGCGCTGAAGCATTCTCCAGCACCAACGCCCCTCCCGTCACCGCCGTGTTCCCCGTGTACGTATTCGCTCCCGACAAAACCAATACCCCCGTGCCCGCCTTGGTCATCCCTCCGCTTCCCCCATTCCCCACCGCAGAAGCAAACCCAACCACGTTGCCCGCCGTGTCAAACGTCGCCCCCGCCGGATTAAACGCCAACGTCTTCGTCGACGGATCAAAACTCGCCCCAAACTGAATCCCCCCTCCCCCGAAGTTAATCGTCGTCGTCCCCGCAGGCATCAAGTTGGTCAATGCCGCAATACTCACCAACCCCCCATTCAAACTCGGCGCCCCCGTGTACGTGTTCGTCCCCGTCAACGTCGTCGTCCCCGTCCCAACCTTCACAATCGACCCCGTCCCAGTAATCGTCCCCGCGTACGTCGTGTTCTCGTTGTTTCCCCCAAACGTCAGCAAGTTGTTCCCCAACGTAATCGTCCCCCCCGTCACGCCCGCCCCAGAAATCGACCCCACCGTATACGTCAACCCGCTCCCCGAGAGATTCAACGTCACCCCAGCCGTATTCGCCAAGTTCACCGGATTCTGGCTGTTACCCAAAGACGCCGCCGTCGGCGCGGTCAGCGTGCCACCGGAAATCTGAATCGGCCCCGTGAACGTATTCGTCCCGCTAAACGTCGTCGCCGTCCCGCTCGTGTTATTCACCAAAATGCCACCCGTGCCAGTGATGTTACCGGAGTAGGTTTGCGCAATCGCAGCATTAGCGAAGCTCGCGATAGCACCGTTATTCAGCGCAATCGCGCGTGCTGTTGTCCCACCCGTGGTCAGCGCCTGAAGCGTCGCCGACCCGTTAAAGGTCAGGGAGTTCGCGGCATCACCCAGATTAGCCGCGTTGTTGCCGGTGTACTGAAGCGTGCCGGAGTTCAAAACAACGCCACCACTGAATGTGTTCGTGCCACTCAACGTGAGCGTCCCCGCTCCCCCAAACACAAGCGTGCTCGCCGTCGCGCCCCCGCCCACGTTCTGAATCACTGATCCAATCGTAAGCTGATTCGCCCCCACGTACACATAGAGCGGACTCCCCGCCGTCAACGCCTGTAAATTTCCTCCCGTCAGAGAGTGGTTTTGCCCCGAAGCAACCACACCCCCCAAACTCACCGTGTTACTCGTGGCCGTCACCACCCGCGCCGTCCCGCTATTAATCTGGAGCGTCTTGTAGGACGGGTTGGTGCTCGCCGTCACCGTGATGTTCCCCGCATTCGAGTTGAAGTTCGTTGTCGCACTGTTCGAAGCCGCCGCCAGCGCCGTCGTCGTTGAACCCACCACCCCATTCGTCGCGTCGTAAGCCGCAAACGCGTTCCCACCGAAAATCGCCCACGGACCAATGTCTCCAACCGCCAATCCCGCCGAGAAAATCATCCGGCTCTGCCCGTTGGTTCCCAAGCCCGTCCCCGTGAAGTTCACCATGGAGGTATTGGTCGCCCCGCTCCGCGTCAGCCCCGAAAACGTCAGCGCCTGCGTGCTCGGCGACGTGTTCGCCGCCGTGTTCGTGACCGTCAGCAACCCGCTCTCCAACGTCAGCGCTCCCAGCGTCTCAGCGTAGTTCACCGACGCGCTCGCCGTGTTCGTAAAGGTAATCGCCCCGCCCCGCGAGGTGATGCCCGCCGCATTATTCACGCGGTTCAATGCCGCTTCCCCCGCCGTCGTCGTGTTCACCAGCGTCAAACCGCCGCCAGCTAGCGTAATCCCCGACGTACTCACCAACGCCTGACTCAGCCCGCCCACACTGAGCGTCTGCCCCACCCCAATCGTCGTCGCCCCACTCCATCCCGTCGTCGATGTCCCATTCAGCGTCAACGTGTTCGCCGCCAACCCCGCCGCCAATCCGCCCGAAAGCGTCACACTCCCCGTCCCCGCCACCGCCCCCGTAATGGTCGCTCCGACCGCCGTGGTCGCATTTGCCTGCGCCAACGTGTTCAGCGTGATGGCGTTGCTCACCCCCCCAAAGGTAAGCGTGTTCGCTCCCAAGGCCAACGTGTATCCCGGCGTGTTGAACTGCAACCCGCCCACCGTCAGGTTCACCCCCGTCCCCAACGTCACCGTCCCCGCCGTCCCCCCAAACACCGCCGTGTCATTCGCCGAGTTATTCCAACTCTGATTCGCCGAAAGACCGTTCCACCAGAGCGGCAAACTCAAATCCAACGTCCCCGCCCCCCCCGTGCCCGTCACCGCTTGGGTCAGCACATTATTCAAAAGCACCCCATCCGAATCCCAGTACAACACCGCGGCTCGCACTGGAAAACCCGCCAGCGTAAACGCCACCACCATCAACGCCGAAATCCATCGCAAAAATCGCGGCATCT
>JBILTQ010000468.1:0-3953 GCA_044371435.1 Pirellulaceae bacterium
TCGGCGTGGGTCGACGAATGCCAGCGGCTCAAGGCGAAATATCCGTTCGACTACGATCAGAAATTCGATGGGATTCTCCAGCAACACGCTATCCGAACCCTATCGGATTTGACCAAAGATCGGGAAACCTATGTGACCGTCGGGGTGGGGCAGCATCAGATGTGGTCGGCTCAATTCTTCCAGTTCCGCCGGCCGCGGACCTGGTTGAGCAGCAGCGGGTTGGGCACGATGGGCTTCGGTTTGCCGGCCGCGATGGGGGTGCAGGCGGCGCATCCGAACGCCTTGGTGATCGACATCGACGGCGATGGTTCTTTCCAAATGAATATTCAGGAATTGGCCACACTCTACTGCGAGAAGCTACCGGTCAAGGTGTTGTTGCTCAACAACCAGCATCTCGGGATGGTGGTTCAGTGGGAGGATCGTTTTGAGAACGCCAATCGGGCCCACACCTACCTCGGTCCGATCGACCACGAGGAAGCTTCTGGCCAAGGTTCCTTGGAACCGCATGCATTCGTCGATAACCGTTATCCCGATTTCGTCCAGATCGCTAAAGGATACGGCTGTGGGGCGGCTACCATCTCCAAGAAGCGTGACTTGGTTCCGGCCTTGGAGGAGATGATCAACTATCCTGGTCCGTACGTCTTGGATGTTCAGGTCCCTTATCAGGAGCATGTGTTGCCGATGATCCCCTCGGGGCGCACCGTCAACGACATGATCTTGAAGTAATTCCTGAAGTTCGCCATCCCTGCAGTCCCGAGGATGATCCGGCGTGGAGCATTCGTTTATCGCCTGGGCTAAACACCGCGCTAGCCTGCTTCCCCGCCAAGTCCTCATGGGGATTGGTGACGATGCGGCGGTCTTGAATATCGATGCGGATGTGGTCGCCACCTCCGATTCGCTCTGCGATGGGACGCACTTCGTCCTCTCCGAGTGTGGGCCACGGGCCGTCGGTCGCAAGTTAGCCGGGGTGAATCTCAGCGATCTGGCCGCCATGGCCGCGATCCCCGAGGCCTTCATCGTCTCGCTATGTTTGCCCAAGGCCGGGGCAGTGTGCGCTGGAACCCAGCTATCCGCCAGCAATTTGGCGGTCGAGATTTTTCAGGGGATTTGCGAGTATGCGGAGCGTTATGACGTCGCCATCGCCGGGGGCGATACCAATGTTTGGCCGGGGCCGCTGTGCGTGAACATCACCGCCCTCGGGCGAGCTCCGGAAGGTGGTTGCTGGCGGCGCTCGGGGGCGAAACCTGGCGATGCGATCGTCGTCACCGGCAGTCTGGGTGGCAGTTTGCTCGGGCGACATCTGGCGGTCGAGCCGCGCTTGAGGCTGGCGCGAAAACTCAAGGATGACTTCCAGGTGCACGCGGCTACCGATATCAGCGATGGCTTGGGGGTCGATCTGCTCAGCCTGTTTGCGGCTAGTGGTTGTGGGGCCGAGTTGCAGCTGGATAAGATCCCGATCAGCCAGGCGGCGCGCGAGATGGCGGTTCAGAGCGGACGAACACCCCTCGAGCATGCGATGGAAGATGGGGAAGACTTTGAACTCTTGCTCGCCATCCCCCCTGCCGAAGTCCCCAAACTGCCAGCGGAATGGGAGGGGGTTTCCTTGACCGTCATCGGTCAATTCACATCGCGGACCGGGTTGTGGGCTCGCGAAGGGAGTCGCGTGCGGCAGATCCCGCCGAAGGGCTACACCCACTGACACGCCGGTCAAGCCACGGGTGTTTGCTAGCTATCCTCGGGCCGCGATTCCTGGCAAGTTAGGCAGACTATGCTCGCTGCTCAGCGGGCGATGATGGCCGATGTCGCTATCGACCGATGCAACTAGCGATCATTGTCGAGAAAACGCACCGACTCCCGCAATCGTTGGCACGCGTTCCTGCCGCTTAAAGATTGACCCAGCATGCGATTGAACCACCCAGCCAAACCGGGATTGAAGCGGATACCGCCTGCCCAACGCTGTTGCCCCTGGTTTGTCCTGGCGGTTGGCTTCGGACTCACGCTTTCCGCCTGGACCAACGTGCCGGCCTGGAGTGCTTCGCCAGCGATCGCCAGCTCCTCGGAGCGTTCCTCCCTCCGGTTCTCGCCGGTGGTCAAGGCGATCCAGAACGCTGAGGCCGCCGTCGTCAACATTCAAGGAAACAAAACGATCACCACCTCCAGTGGTTCCGCCGCGGGCAAGCAAGAAGTCAACGGCATGGGGACCGGGGTGATCATCGATCCGCGGGGCTACATCATCACCAACCTGCATGTCGTGCAGGATGTTTCCAAAATCGAAGTGACTTTGGCCGATGGGACCAAGACCGAAGCCAAGTTATTAAACTATGATCCGGACACCGATCTGGCCCTGATCCGTATTCAGGTTGACCAGCGGTTGCCGGTCATCCCCTTTGGCTCCAGCCATGACCTGATGCGCGGTGAGACGGTCGTCGCCATCGGCAATCCTTTCGGTTACCAACATACCGTCACCGTCGGGATCATCAGCGCCTTGCATCGGAACATCCCGATCAACGGAACCCAGGAATACCGCGACTTGATCCAAACCAACGCCGACATCAATCCAGGGAACTCAGGCGGTCCGCTGGTCAATATCGACGGGGAGGTCATCGGGATCAACGTGGCCGTCCGTGTCGGGGCCCAGGGGATTGGCTTCGCGATTCCTATCGATGCGGCGTGCGAAGTCATGGCCGACTTGATCGCTCGGACTCGCGCCCAGGATCTCGCCCACGGTTTGCAGTTGGAGACGATTCATATCGAGGATCGCGTCCAGACCCGGGTGGCTGCGGCGGTGACTACGGCGGCGGCGGTCGGGCAGGTCGACCTGCGTCCGGGCGACGTGCTGCGGTCGTTTGCCGGCACCGCCGTGCGGCATCGGTTGGATGTCGAACTGAGCCTGTTGGGACGGCGCCGCGGGGACGAGGTCGAGGTGGTCGTGGATCGCGAGGGGCAGTCGGTCAGCAGTCGGCTACGGTTGGAGGTTGCGGCCGAGGCGGCTGACGGGCGGTTGGTCGACGAGGCCTGGGAAAAGCTCGGCATTCGCTTGGTGGCGGTCTCTCGGCAAGCCTTGCAGCAGGCGGGTGAGGAGTACGCGGGCGGCTTGAAGGTGCTGGAGGTGAAACCCGGCTCGCCAGCGGCTCGCGAAGACATCGTCCCCGGCGATATTATTGTGGGGATCCTGAGGTGGCAGACCCCGAACCTTTCCGCCCTGCAATGGGTGTTGCGGAGCGAGGAGTTCGCCGGTGCCGCCGCCGCCAAATTTTACGTGGTGCGGAACAACGAGACGTATTGGATTGCCATGAAGATGAGCAAGGCAAGGATTCATTAAGAATTCTTCCTTCAGTCATTCTTCGCGGTTCTCTTCCCGCAACGGACTCCACGTCGTAAGAACCAAGCGGTATCATCGAGCCGTCGGCTCAGCCGGGGAGCCTCCGCGCGGCAGGATCGCTGCCGAGAGCTTCTCGGGCCCCCCGGTTGTTCTCAAACTATTCGCGAGGTGATGGGAAGTGACACAGATTCAACGGATCCTGGTAACCGGAGGGGCTGGCTTCCTGGGCTCGCATCTATGCGAACGCCTGGTGCGCGAAGGCCATGACGTGATTTGTCTCGATAATTTCTTTACCAGCCAAAAATCCAACGTCGAGCACTTGTTGGGGAAACCCAATTTCGAATTGATTCGCCACGATGTGACCCAGCCGATTTGGCTGGAAGTAGATCAGATCTATCACCTCGCCTGTCCGGCGGCCCCTGGGCACTACCAGTTCAATCCGATCAAAACCATCAAGACTTCGGTGATCGGATCGATCAATATGCTTGGGGTTGCCAAACGCTGCGGGGCCAAAATCCTCCTGGCCAGCACCAGCGAAATCTACGGCGATCCGCAGGTCCACCCGCAACCCGAGAGCTACTGGGGCAATGTCAACACGATCGGTATCCGTTCGTGCTATGACGAAGGCAAG
>JBILTQ010000385.1:0-5206 GCA_044371435.1 Pirellulaceae bacterium
TACCGAATGAATAAAGTCAACATCCGGATCGTGCGGATCTTCAATACCTATGGGCCGCGAATGCATCCCTACGATGGGAGGGTCGTTTCGAACTTCATCCGTCAGGCCTTGACCGGTAAGGACCTGACGATCTTTGGAGATGGTTCCCAAACGCGCTCGTTCTGTTACCGCGATGACCTGGTCGAGGGCTTTGTGCGGATGATGAACGCCTCGGACAACTTCGTCGGGCCGGTGAATATCGGGAATCCTGGCGAGTTCACCATCCGCGAATTGGCTGAACTGGTGATCGAACAGACCGGCGCTAAGGTTCAACTGGTTTCCAAGCCTTTGCCTCCGGATGATCCGTGCCGCCGACGGCCGGACATCAGCTTGGCAAGGAAACACCTGGGCTGGGAACCGACCATCCCCCTTCGCGATGGCTTGAAACGCACGATCGATTGGTTCAAGTCGATCGACCTCGATCACTACCGTCCGCCGACGCCCAACTACATTTGAGCTACGCCCGTCGCTCGGTCGGCCTCGATCCGTTTTCGTGCAGCCGTCCCGCAGATTCTTCGTGAAGGCAAGACGGTCCTCTCGAGTTGCGGTTTCCAAGACGCGGCCGCGCTTCGAACTTTGCGAACGCTGGCGAGTTCGAAGCGGGTGGAGGGGGCCGTCAGCGGATGGTCAAGACGCCTTTAGCTGTTATCTGGGTCGGAGTTCGCCACGATCACCTTGGCGACGATCTCTTCGGCCTGCGGAGAAGGCTTGAAACGCAACAGGGTGGCTTCGATACGGCTGGCCAAGTCATCGATTTGCAGCAGCACTTCTTCATGCCTCCGCTCCAGTTGGTCGAGCAGGTCGAAACGCGGTTCGTCCGCAGGAGGATGGTTGTCGATCACGATGCGAACTCCGGCCGCTGCTGGCTATCCCACAGGTCGATGAGGCCGCCCGTCATCGTCGACCCCGCTGGTCGACGTTTCCTAGGGATAGCAGGCGGAGGGCGGCCGACTTATCCCCATTCAAGATCGACCCTTTACCGCCGCCGGCCGATCAACTTTGGCCAAGTGACGGCTGTAACGAATCTCGCAATTCCCGGGCCAGCCTCAGGGGGGCGGTACCGAGGATCGGGACAGCCGCTGGAGGCGGCGGGAGCTGCCATCGGTGGCTCCTTGCCCTCGCGGCTCGGGGGGGCCAACTTTAGTCCAAGAAAAAAAGGAGAAAAGCCGAAAAACAGCGAGGGCGAAGGAGGAAAGCCTGCGGTCGCCGGAAAAGGGATCCTTGGGGAAACGCCCTAGACCAGCCTTGGCCCATCCGCTAAACTTTTCTCCTCTAATTTTTCCTGTCGTTGATTTTTTTGCGTTTGGTGTGTTCCAAAACTGGAGACGTGAATGGTTAAGTTGTTAGTCCGCGACCGCGAGACGATTCAGGAAGCGGTGCGGCGGTTTCGGAAGTTAGTCGAACGCAGCGGATTGAAGAAGGAGATGCGCCGCCGCGAGTTTTATGAAAAGCCCAGCGAAATCAAGCGTCGCAGCAAGCAACGAGCCGAACGTCGTAATCGCCGCAATCGTCTGCTTGGGCTCTAAGTGCCCGCCGTGGTATTTGGCGGATTGGATGCTGGCGATAGCTTACCTTCTACCCCCAGGCCTTCGCCAGTTGTTCCGAAAAAGCTTGCGAGAGGGGCTTTCTTTCAACCCGAGGCCCGCTGGCTTCCCCGAAGTTTTATCCAACTTGTGTCCAAGGTAGGCTGTCACCTCTCCCAAACGTCATCTCTCCCCACAGACCGCGGCAGGTGAGTTGGCATAAGGCGTCGCTCATGCCGGTCGCATCAGCCACTGGAGAGTGCCGATGCCATCCATCGTTGCTCCGACGTTGCTGGCTAAGCTTCAGCGTATGCCCAACCAATCGGGGACGGATCAATTCGGATCCTCTTCGTCGAAATCGGGATGCATCGGATCGTCGGGGTCGAGGAAGAAATCTCCCAAGCCCTGGGGGAGGCTATCTCCTCGCAACGAACGCTGGCGGCGCTCATACGCGGCTTGAAGGTCGAGTGCGTCTTCGCCCAAGCAGGCTTCCAAGGCTTCGCGCCAAACCTTATCCAAGCCCACCGGATGATCGGTCTGCGATAATCGTTTGATGGCGTAGCGAAGCAATTGGATGCCATCGCGGGCAGAAAAATCAAGGCGTAATTCGTGAGCGTTCTGCAGGAAATCGACGGTCAGTTGCAGCATCTCGGGGGCAGCAAAAGGGAGGTGGTATTGCAGGATAGCCAGTTCATCCTGGCGGTTGGGGAAGCCGACGTTGAGCGCCGGTTGGATTCGGCTGAGGATGTAGTCGGGGATTTCATAGGTCGAATCGTCCTCGTTCATCGTCACCGCGCAGCGGAAGTCGGGGTGGGCCGGGATAGTAATCCCCGCCACGATCGATTCCACATACCGGCGATGATCCAGCAAGGGGGCTAGGGAAGCCCAGGATTTCTCGTTCATCCGGTTCCCTTCATCGAGAATGCATACCGCGCCGCGGATCATCGCGGTGACCAGCGGCGAGGCGTGATAAGCAATTTTTCCCTGGTTGGATAGGACTGGTGTGATCAGCAGGTCTTCGGGGCGGGTATCGGCCGTGCACTGGTATATGTACAAGTCTTGCCGGCGGGCCGCCGCCGCCGCCATCGCCAAGGCCGTCTTGCCGATCCCGGGGGGACCAATCAGCCGCGGGGTCAGCGGCAGATCCCGCTCGTCCACCACCAGCCAACAGGCCGACAACTGGCGCAGGACCTCGGTCTGGCCGATCCATTGGGAACGATTTTCAATTTTGTTGCTCAGGCTGAGCTGCACACCGTCGACGGTATAAGTCTGCATAAAATCCTGGAAAGTACGCGAACGACTCGAATTTCCTCGTGAACTCTAGGCCGACGACCCCGGCTCGATCAAGCCAGCCATTCCTTCTGTCCAGGTTGGACTTGCCGATTGCCAGTCGGTCGGCGATAGTCAAGGGCATGTCAAACGCTACCGGAGATCCTCAAGTCGTCAAGCACCTGTATATCGATACGGTCGGCTGCCAGATGAATGTGCTGGACAGCGAGATGGTGGTCGCTTCGTTGAGAAAATACGGCTACCGCGTGACCCAGGATCCGTCCCAGGCAGACACCATCCTCTTCAATACCTGCAGCGTTCGCGAGCACGCCGAGGAAAAGTCCTACAATAATTTGCTGCATTTGAAGCAGCTCAAGCTCAAGCATCCCGAAAAAATCATCGGCGTCATCGGTTGCATGGCGCAGAAAGACCAACGCCGGATCTTCGATCGGGTCCCCTACGTCGATTTGGTGGTCGGCCCCGGTCAATTGCACCAGATCCCCGAACTGTTGCGTCGGGTGGGGGAAGGAGCCGGGCCACAGTTAGCGGTCAGTCTGGATCGTCGCGATGGGAGTGCAGATGAGATCCGCCGCAGCCATGAGACCTTCGATCCGCTCCGCGATCCGGAAATGCGACCGACCCCCTACCAGGCCTACATCCGCATTCAGATCGGTTGCGACAAGTTCTGTACCTACTGCATCGTACCGATGACGCGTGGCCCCGAGCAAGGTCGCCCCCCCTCCCAGATCCTGGCCGAAGCGCGGTTGCTGGCCGATCAAGGCTGCAAGGAAATCACGCTGCTTGGGCAAACCGTCAATTCTTATCGTTATCGCGAGGGGGAACGTAGTTGGCAACTGGCCGACTTGCTCGGTAGCCTGCACGATGTCGCGGGGATCGAGCGGATCAAGTTCGTGACGAACTATCCGAAAGATATGACCCGCGAGTTGCTGATGACGGTCCGCGATCTCCCCAAATGTTCTCCCTACCTGCACGTGCCGGCCCAAAGCGGCAGCGATACGGTATTGAAACGGATGAAACGCGGTTATACCACCGCCGATTATTACGCGATGATGGATCGGATCCGCGAGATGGTCCCGCAGGCGGCCGTGTCGAGCGACTTCATCGTCGGTTTCAGCGGCGAGACCGAAGAGGAATTCGAAGCGACCGTCACGATGTTGGAACGCTGCCGGTTCAAGAATAGCTTCATCTTCCAGTACAGTGTCCGTGCAGGAACGAAGGCGGCAGACTTGCTGCCCGATGATATCCCGCTGGAGGAGAAGAAGCGTCGCAACAATCGCTTGCTGGAAGTGCAGAACCGTATTTCCTTGGAAGATAATCTCCCCTTCATCGGCCGCTCGGTGGAGGTACTGGTGGAAGGGCCCAGCAAGCTTGCCCAGCGGCAGCAAGAAAGCGGCCCAATCGTGCAGATGACCGGCAGGACCCACTGCGATCGGATCGTCGTCTGGAAGGGGAACCTTCGGCAGGCGGGGCAGTTGCTGCAGGTGACTATCGATGACGTCACCGGCTTTACGCTCTTCGGGAGCGTGGAGACGGTCGACCACACTCCCGAGGTCATTCCGCTGACCGTCAAGACCAGCCTCGCTCTCCCGGAAAGCGGTTGACTTTTTGCCGCTCGAGGTGCTCGTCGAGCCCATGCCGCCTGATTTGCCTTTCTTTGGCGGTTGCACGCTGGGGCGGCAAAAGCTGGACGGCCGAGAGCGACTCGACGCCTTGGTCGTCTTGAAGCTCGGTGTGGCAATGGAACCCCGCGGCGTGGCATTGCTGACGTCCGGCAATTGGCGTACACTGTACACGTGGTTCGGAGACGAACCGACCGGATCCATCCCTATGGATTTTCCGGGGCGTGGCGCAGCCTGGCTAGCGCGCTTGCATGGGGTGCAAGAGGTCGCAGGTTCGAATCCTGTCGCCCCGATTTTTTGCGGCGGAGCCGCAAAAAATCAGAGAGTAGATGGGAGAAAGTAGAGAGTAGAAAAGTCCAGATCGGAGCATATGCGTTTCGAACGCTAGTGACCGATCCAGCTCGAAAGACTACTTTCTCCCCTCTACTCGGTCTACTTTCTACTCACTAATCTCCCGTCCGCAGGACAGTTCTACTTTCTACTTACTACTCTCTTCTTCGTCCGCAGGACAGCTCTACTTTCTACTTACTACTCTCCCGTCCGCAGGACAGTTCTACTTTCTACTTACTACTCTCTTCTTCGTCCGCAGGACAGCTCTACTTTCTACTTACTACTCTCCCGTCCGCAGGACAGTTCTACTTTCTACTTACTACTCTCCCGTCCGCAGGACAGTTCTACTTTCTACTTACTACTCTCTTCTTCGTCCGCAGGACAGCTCTACTTTCTACTCACTAC
>JBILTQ010000613.1:0-2661 GCA_044371435.1 Pirellulaceae bacterium
GCCAACAACTCGTATGCTCGAGGGATCGTTCTGACCCTCGCCCATGACGTGGTGGGTACCGGCCCCCGGTTGCAGATGCTCACTGGCGATTCTGAAGCCAATCGTCGTATCGAACAGGCCTTCATGCTGTGGGCCCGCTCGGTGCATCTGGCTGAGAAACTCCGCACGATGCGGATGGCACGCGCCACGGATGGCGAATCTTTCGCAGTGCTTACGAACAATCCTCGCCTCAATACGGAGGTCCAGCTTGACCTCCGCCTCATCGAGGCTGACCAGGTCACGACGCCCGATCTCGACAGACTTTCCACCATCGCCGTGGATGGGATCGTGTTCGATGGTTCCGGAAACCCGATCGAATACCACATTCTCCGCAATCATCCTGGTGATAGTTTTTACTCGGCCCGCAGCGACTACGAACGGATCCAAGCCTCGAGTGTTCTTCATTGGTTCCGAGCCGATCGCCCAGGTCAAACCCGTGGCATCCCGGACATCATGCCGGCACTTCCCCTGTTTGCACAACTTCGCCGATTCACTTTGGCAGTACTCGCTGCTGCAGAGACCGCAGCCGACTTCGCAGGGATCCTCTACACCGATGCTCCAGCCAACGGTGAAGCCGATGCCGCAGAACCTTTCGAACCGATCGAACTTGAAAAGCGAGCCTTGGTAACCATGCCAGGTGGTTGGAAGATGGCTCAGATGCAAGCCGAACAACCATCGACAACTTATGGTGAGTTCAAACATGAATTGCTCAACGAAATCGCTCGCTGTTTGAACATGCCGTTCAACGTCGCTGCGGGTAACAGCTCGGGCTACAACTACGCCTCGGGCCGCCTGGACCATCAAACTTATTACAAGGCGATCCGAGTCGATCAGTCGAATCTCGAACGAATCATCCTCGATCGCATTCTTGCGGCTTGGCTCGATGAAGCCGCTCTTCTCCCCGGTCTGCTTCCCGACGGACTTGGTCCATTTGCCCAATGGCCACACCAATGGTTCTGGGATGGGCACGAACATGTCGATCCCGCGAAGGAAGCTTCGGCCCAAGCCACTCGTTTAGCAAGTCACACCACCACACTGGCGGACGAATACGCCAAGCGAGGTCAAGACTGGGAAACACAACTTCGCCAACGGGCGAAGGAAATCGCTCTTATGTCGCAGCTCGGTTTAACCATCGAGCAAGTTTCTCCCGCTCCATCACAGGATAACGCAGATGTCGAAGACGAAGAGGTCCCCGCTGATGACGCTTAAGCCCCAGCAAAACCAGAGCCAACTGAGCATTTCCGCAACGGCTGTCTTCGACATCGATGCGGCAGCCGACGGTTCGACCGCAGCGTCGTTGCCTAAGTTCCGCATGGTCGCCTACACAGGTGGACCGATGCGTGTGGCTGGCTGGCGTTACCCAGTGATCATCGATCTAGCCGGTCTATCGGTCCCATCGCAGGCCAGGCCGATCCGCTTCGGACACGATCCACTCTCGGGTGTTGGCCATACCGATGCGATCCGAGTTGAAGGTGGCCAACTGATCGCCACCGGAATTGTCTCTCGCGATACACCGGCAGCACGGGAAGTCGTGGTGAGTTCTAAGAACGGATTCCCCTGGCAAGCCTCCGTCGGCGCTGGCGTGGATGAATTCGAGTTCGTCAAGGAAGGGCAAAAGGTCACTGTCAACGGGACGCAGTACAGCGGTCCGGTGAATGTCGTCCGCAAGTCCTCTCTTGGAGAAATCAGTTTCGTAGACCTTGGTGCCGACGGAGCAACCAGCGCGAGCGTCGCTGCCCAGGCATCTGCAACCCCTGGAGAACCAGATATGCTCGATTCGCAAACCCAAACCCAAGACGATCCCAACGCAGCTCCTGTTGCACCGGTCGCTCCCAATCCAGCAACACCCGAACCTGTAACCACGCAGCCAGAAGTCACCGCGGCCATCGAAGCAATGCGGAGTGCTCATGCGACCGAACTGGATCGAATCGCAGGGATTCGTCGCATTTACAACGGTGCACTCCCAAGCTTGGAGGCTCGTGCGATCCGCGAAGGTTGGAACCTGGAAAAGGCCGAGCTCGAAAAGATCCGAGCCACGCGCCCTGCTGTTCCTGCCATCCATGTGCAAAACAACACGATCAACGCTTCAGTTCTCGAGGCAGCTTGCTTCATGGCAGCCAACCTCTCGAACGTTGAGGACGTCGCCGATGAGCAATCGCTTGAGTTGGCAGCCAGACGGTTCCGAGGTGGGATCGGCTTGCAAGAGCTGATTCTTGAAGCCGCCTGGGCGAATGGATACTCCGGACGCAACTTCCGCGATCACCGCGCCGTGATGCGAGCTGCATTCGGCAATTCCATCGAAGCAAGCTCGGTAAGCAACATCGACATCGGTGGGATACTTTCCAACGTGGCCAATAAGTTTCTCTTAGACGGGTTCTATAGCGTCGAGCGTGTCTGGCGAAACATCTGCGCGGTTCGCAACGTCTCGGACTTCAAGACCGTTACCAGCTACCGGCTTATCGGTAAGGACCAATACGAATTGGTCGCACCAGGGGGTGAGCTCAAGCACGGCAACCTTGGGAACGAAAGTTACTCCAACCGAGCTGACACCTAGGGCTTGATGATGGCCGTCGACAGACGCGACATCATCAACGATGACCTCGGAGCGATCACGACCGTTCC
>JBILTQ010000635.1:0-2656 GCA_044371435.1 Pirellulaceae bacterium
CGAGTCGCATGCATGCGCTGCGTGAACCTCATCACGACTTCGAAGTCTCGCGACCACCAGCGCCCGCAGCGATCAACGCAACGACCAATAACTACAGCTGAATGTTGACATCGCATCGGTCAACCATGACGATTTCATCGAGGTGTCCGATGCGAACACTAGACCAAGGCGAGTTGCTTCAGGCGTGGGAGGCTGGGGTCGGGGCCGCACGCTCGGTTGGACTGGACCGCGACGCGGCGTTTGACGTGGGCCAAGACACCGCAATGGTGTGTTGGCGTAAGCTGCGCGTCAACGGGTCTGGCGAGACAGTGGTGGAGGATACGGGCTGCTCAGTGCCATTGACGCCGTATGCGCGGGGCATCGGTCGCAATATGGCCATAGACGTGCTGCGCAAGCGCCCTCCGATGGACGCCGCGCCTCCTGAACTCCTCCCTCATCCGGAAATTGGAATCGGCGCCGTGGATCTTGACGAATTTGGCGCCGCCCTCAAGGTAGCTGTTGCGGGCCTCGATCAGGAACTCCAGGAGATCTATCTGCTTCTGTATGCCAGGTCCTTGAGTTTCCAACAGGCTGCAGAGCATCTCGGCATTAAGAAAGGGGAGGTCGCCGTTCGCGCCGCTCGGCTCCGTAGGGTTGTCGGTCGCAGAATCTCATGCCGACTGCAGCAGCCACATGGGGAGGTGATCGACCGGGTGATTCTGGGGTTGTTTAACCTCGGTCGCACGGCGGCGGAGATTGCCAGCGCGTTGGATAAGATTGGCCACGAGGAGGTCTATCAGGGCGCGGATGCCGAGTGGTATGGCGCGGTCCTCACCAACCTTTCGAAAGAGGACCTTGGAAAGTTGATCGATACGGTCAAAGAAATGCAGAGCGGCGCCGATTGGAGGACAGCCATCGACCGCAAGATCTCGCGGTTGATGCAAGGATAATCCAATGACTAGCGAATCTGACCCCGCGCACGAGTTCATGGTCAAATTGAACGATCCCACCGAGGCTGCAATCGAGTTCCTGCAGCGAGCAGCGATTGCCGAAGGGGATCCCGAAGGTCGAGGGGCCTCAGACAACGAGTATCGCTTCATCAGAGCCTACCTGACCGCCGTCAACATGTGGGCGCTGCTCCGGCGCAACCTGTTCGAGCGACTGTTCGCGGGCTCCCAACGGAACATCGCTGCCGAAATCCGCGACGCGCTTCTCAGCAACCGACAGTTCAACTTCGTCGTGACTGACCAGAGATCCTCTCGCCGAAGGCTTGAGGTCAGGAGATCGCCTGGAGCGGATCTGCAGTCCCGCGCACACGGCCTAGACACGCTGAAGTGCTCTCTACAGTTCGACGGCCGCCGCTTCGAAGACACGCTCCCTTTCAAGCAATCGGGGTCCAACGCCGCAGGGCCGGCCGAGGGGATCATTGACTGGCTGCTTCGGACGTTTGAACAGGATGAATCGAGCTCCGCGAACCGTGGGCCAGCGCCGCGCCCGGCTCTGAAGTCCAAGGTCGAGGGACAGATCGATCTCATCGTGGTAGACGAGCTGGATCAAGTCAGCTTTGGCTCAGAGGATCCAGACGTTTGGGCTGCGCTCGCCAATCCTTGGGACACCCTCGAGTTGAGCCGCCTCCGCGAGTTGCGCGCCGCACAGTTCAGCGCCGACCCTGACGCGCTTGTGGTTTTGCACGGCCTTCTTCGCTCCGAAGACTTCCGCGCCGGCGAGTGGGGGCGCTTGATTGAGGACCCGGGCCGGATGTTCAAGCTCTCGCGGTTCATGGGATGGCACAGCGACTTCGATGAGAATCAAAGCGTGGTGTGCTGTGCTCAGACGACGTCGTTCCAACAACTGTCCATCGCGCGGTTTCCGAAGCTACTGGCAAATGCCGCGATCTACTTCCGTCGCGATCGTTGCGATGACCAGTATCTGGTCATCGACCTAGGAGGGTTTGCAGCCTTCGGTGCGACGGATGCGGAGCTTACCCTTCGGCCAGCGCAGTCGGTCCTGAAAACGGACGTATTGAGCCAGCGTTGGCAGTCGAAGGACACCTGCGACGCCATGATCGCTCCGTCGTTCAAACTTCAGCGATCGAAGCTGCAAGGCGACGGCTTCAATCGCATTAAGGGCTCGCTTGCGGTCATCGTTGAGTGCGAAGTCGGTTTCGCCGATGCATCGAAGATCAGAACCGTGTTTCAGCTGGACTTGTTGCCTCTGCGATAGGTTGATTCCGCTGCGGGTCCGCGACAGCGAGCGACGGCGTGACTATCAGGGAGCGCATGGCATCGCCCAGGTGACTCCGGCATCGAATGCGCCCAACGCACCACTACGCCTGCAGCCTGAAAGCACACCGCGTGTTCGCGGCCGCCACTACGCCCTGCTGCGCAGGGGGATAGTGCCGCAAGAACCGTCCTGTGACCCCCAGCGTCGCCCGCGCAGCGAAGCGCGAGCAGTTTGGCGAGAGTGTCGCCAACCGTACCCTGTGGCATCACCTCTGGTGATGGCGGCCTCGAACGCGCCGTGCGCGCCATGCCTGCTGCCTGAAGACGAAGCGCGCGCTCGAAGCAGCGACGAAAGGACCTCCCAAACTTTTTTCGCGGAATTCGGCTCCTCGCGTCGTTTTCGAGTGGCCGAGACGCGACTTGTATATGAGTCGCCGCCGTGGCGAACTCATCGC
>JBILTQ010000353.1:0-5877 GCA_044371435.1 Pirellulaceae bacterium
TTGCTCTGGTTGGCGAGCCTCTGGATGTTCTTTTCCCGAAGACGTGGCCTGCGGTGAAGAATCTGCAATACTTGACTTTCCATCCCACCCCCCTGACGCTCGTTGCTTCCACACTGGCTATCGTTCTTTTGCTGTGGCTTAGCTGGCGAGCCATCCGCAGCCAGGGAGGTCGCTGGTCCGCCGTGGGGATGGAGGTTTTCCGGATCTTGCTGGTGCTGGCCGCGATCGCCTTGCTGAACCAACCCGAGTGGGTCGAGAATTATCGGCCTGAAGCGAAACCGACGGTGGCGGTCTTGCTTGACCATTCCTATAGCATGCGGACGCCGGACGTCGCCAGCCTCCACCGCAGTTCGGCCGAAGAGGAAACGTCGGCGGTGATGACCCAAAGCACGCGCCGTCAAGCCATCGATCCTTTGCTGGCACTGGGCCAGTCCGAGGCCTTGAACACCAGTTTCCGTATCATCACCTTGCCTTTCGGCAAGGAGGAGCCTTCCGGCCAGAGCGACTTGCAATCTCCGCTCGAAGCGGCCCTGCGCGATTACCCTGAGCTGCATGCGGTGGTTTTGGCTTCGGACGGCGACTGGAACAGCGGCGGCTCCCCGGCGATCGCTGCTGCCCAGTATCGTCTTAAAGAGATCCCGATTTTCAGCGTGCCGGTCGGCAGTCCGAGCCAGCTTCCCGATCTCGAGATCTTGGCCTTCGATGTTCCGAGTTTTGGGATCGTCAATAAGACGGTCACCATCCCGGTGACCATTGAAAGCTCGTTGCCGCGAGCCGCCACCTTGGAGCTCAGGATCGAGAATTCCGCGGGCACTCAAGAAACGCAGGAGGTCGTCATTCAGCCGATGGGCAGGACGTTGACGACCGTCCGTTGGAAGCCGACGCAGGTCGGTGATTTCACCCTGACAGCGATCCTGCCGACGCATCCCGAGGAGTTCCTCTCGGAAAACAATCGGCGCTCGGCGACCATCGCGATCCGTGAAGAGCGATTGAAGGTACTGCTCATCGAGTCCTTGCCGCGGTGGGAATACCGCTACCTGCGCAACGCCTTGCTGCGCGATGCGGGGGTGGAGGTTTCATGTTTGCTGTTCCATCCCGGGTTGAGCAAGGTCGGCGGCGGCGGCCGAGACTACCTGCCGGAGTTCCCTGCAACGTTCGAGGAATTATCGCGGTATGACGTAGTCTTCGTGGGCGATGTTGGTTTGGAGAAAGGGCAGCTCAGTCGCGAGGATTGTCGTCAGTTGAAGGGATTGGTGCAAAGGCAGGCCAGCGGTCTGGTTTTCATGCCCGGGTGGCAAGGCCGGCAGCAGAGCTTGTTGGATACCGAACTCGCCGAGTTGATGCCGGTGGTTTTCGATAGTGAGCAACCGGAGGGGTGGGGGACGCGAACCCCGGCTCACTTCGAATTGACCGAGGTTGGGCGGCGAAGTTTATTGACCCGTCTGGCCGATTCGGTGGATGATAACCTCAAGGTTTGGGAAAACCTCCCCGGCTTTCAGTGGTATGCGCCGGTATTGCGAGCCAAGGCGGGGACCGAGATTCTGGCGGTGCACCCCGAGGCTAGCAGTCCCTATGGTCGTTTACCTTTGTTGGTGACGCAGGCCTTCGGTGTGGGGAAGGTCTTGTTCATGGGGACCGATGGTGCCTGGCGGTGGCGCAAAGGGGTGGAGGATCTCTACCACTATCGCTTCTGGGGGCAGGTCGTACGTTGGATGGCATATCAACGCAATATGGCAACCGGCGAATCGATGCGATTGTATTATTCGCCGGAGCAACCGGATGTCGGGCAGACGATCTTCCTCAATGCCAATGTGATGGAAGCGAATGGAGAACCGATGAATGACGGCGAGGTAACGGCCCGGATCATCTCCCCGTCAGGCCTTAGCCAAACGGTTACCTTCAAACCTCAGGGAGACGAATGGGGGGCGTTTAGCAGCCGTTTTATTGCCCAGGAAGCTGGCCTTCATGAATTGAGTTTGCGGTCATCACACCATCGCACCGAGGTCAAAACCAGCCTTCTGGTTCAGGGGCAGATGGCCGAGCGGTTGGGGAAAGCCGCGCGACCGGAGGTCATGGTAGAACTGGCATCGCTGACCCAAGGAAGGGTACTGCAAGTGGCGGATGTCGAATCGACCCTTCGCGAATTGGATACGATCAAGCCTCGCATGATCAAGAATAGGCGATGGCCACTCTGGAGTCAGGCCTGGGTTGCCGTTACCCTGATAGGGTTGATGGCGGCCTTTTGGATGACCCGGAAGGTTCTCGGTCAGATGTAAGCATGTCAGCGATGAGCACGAATTCGACTACTTTATCCAAGACTGATTTATCCACGACAGACGATGCGTCATCGGGGCTGCCTCCCTCGCTGCAGCGGCAACTGCTCGATTTTCGAGGTTATGTCTGGCGGGTGAAGGTCTTGGAGGTGGTCGGTTTGGCTTGTCTGGGGATGGGACTAGCTTTTCTCTCCCTTTTCCTGTTGGACCGTTGGATCGATACGTCGATTGCCGTTCGCAGTAGCATTGCGGCCCTGGTGATCTTGGCTTGGCTTACCCTGCCCTGGGCTTTTCATCGTTGGGTGTGGAGTTTTCGTCGGCCTGAGCAGTTGGCCCAGTTGATTCGCAAGCAGGCTCCGATGTTCGGGGACGAACTGCTTGGGGTGATTGAACTAGCCAACAATCCGGCTGAAAGAGAACGCTCGCCGGTCTTGTGTGAGGCAGCGATTCGACAGGTCGCCGAGCGGGCGTCGGGCCTTGACTTGTTGGCGAATGCTCCTTCCAGTGGATATCGTCGCTGGTTGTCTGCTTCGGCTGGAATCGGGGGAGTGGTGGCTTTGTTGTTCCTGTTCCTGCCGCAGCCAACGTGGAATGCCTGGAGGCGGCTGCTGACGCCGTGGCAGGCGATCGATCGCTATACCTTTGCTCGTCTAGAGCCTTTACCGAAAGCCTGGGTGGTCCCGCATGGTGAAGCGGTGGCGTGGACTCCCCAATTGAAGGACGATAGTCCCTGGTTACCGGTGCGGGCTTCGGTTCGAGTGAATCATCAGCCAGCCATCTACGCGTTGCGCGCGGAACAGCATTATTATCCGTTTGAGTTGCCTCCCCTCAACCGCGACTCGGTCCTCGATCTTCGCGTTGGCGACTTCACCCAGCGCATCGCCGTTCAACCCAAATGGAGGCCGGAATTGACGCAGGTTCGAGCGAGGGTGCGTCTGCCGGAATATCTCGGTCAACCGCCGGTGTCGGATCGCGATGTACGCAGCGGTTCGTTGAGTGTGGTGGTCGGGTCGCAGCTGGAGTTGTTGGCCGAGGTCAACCGTCGTTTGGCTGTCGCCGAGTTGGATCGCTATCCTGCTTCGTCGCCGGGGTTGATACCGAATGATGGCCAGGGCGATGGTGGAGCGACAGCCCCGAGGGGTGGCCAACCATTCCGGGTGACCATCGCGGAGAATCGGATCGAAAGCCAGCCGATTTCGGTGGAGCCTGAACCAAGCTTGTTGGCGTTGACTTGGGCTGACGGCGATGGCTTGACATCGCGGCAGCCATTCCAGCTTTCAGTCCAGGCTGTCCCGGATGGCGTTCCGCTGGTTGCGGCCGAAGGGTTGGCTGCCGAAGCCATCGTGCTCAACACCGAGCAGCTGAATTTCCAGCTCGTCGCCAATGACGATTTCGGCATCAAGGAAGTAGGGTTGTCATGGCGCGTGGCCTCGGAGCAACTTGAGCCGGAACCGCCCGCCACTTCATCGACTGAGGGTGCTGACCGTGCCTTGGCTGCCGGCGGGGTTACCCAGGCCAGCTTGCATTGTCCTGCGGCTTTTCGCCCCGTGGATTGGGGCATCGAGTCGCAGTGGATCGAGTTGCGTGCATGGGCCGTCGACTATTTCCCCGATCGCCCGCGGCGGTATTCAGCGCCTTATCGCTTCCTGGTCTTGCGGCCCGATGAGCATGCGGTCTGGCTCACCGAGCAGTTGAATCAATGGCAGCAGCAGTCGTTGGATGTCCGCGATCGCGAATTGCAACTGCATCAGTTGAACCGGGAATTGAGGGAATTGTCTGGCCAAGCTTTGGCCTTGCCCGAGAACCAGCAACGCATTCAGCAGCAAGCTACGGCCGAGGCGGCGAATGCTCGACGGCTTCAGGGGCTACTGCAGTCGGGGGAGGGGTTGCTGCGGCAGGCATCGCGGAATTCCGAGTTCGGCGTTGGACATCTGGAACGCTGGGCGGAAGTGCTCGAGACCCTCCAGGCGATTTCCCAGCAGCGGATGCCCAAAGTCACTGACTTGCTCAAGCAAGCATCGCAAGCGGTTACCTCGTTGCCAGCCAAAGCCGAGGACTCGCCGGTGGTTGGCGAGGTTCGGACTTCGATTCCCGGCGCTGAGGGAGCCGCGGAGCCAGCCGCCGGGGAGCAAGCCAAGCAAAGCCCGTTGCCCAAACTGGTGGATGTCGAATCTTCCATGCAGCCTCCGGACAAGGCTTCGGCGGCGAAAGCCGAGGAGTCCAAGTCCGCGCCGAGCAAACTGGGTTTGCCGGGGACCGTCTTGATCGGTCCTCCCGAGGAGGCAGCGGCGGATGAGCCGACGTCGGCTGAGGAGAAACTCGAGGCGGCGATTGAGGAGCAAGCGGAACTGTTGGCGGAGTTTGATCGGTTGGCTGAGGAATTGAGCGGCGTGCTGGGAGAACTGGAGGGCAGCACCCTGGTCAAGCGATTGAAAGCCGCGTCGCGTGAGCAATTGCAGGTGGCGCAAGCCATCACCGGGCGACTGGAGGAAGTCTTGTTGAATCGCCACACCAAGACGGAGTCTTCATCCGCGGATTCGCTTGGCGATCTCAGCCAGACGGAAGCTCATGAAAGCGACGTCGTCTCCAATATCATGGATGACCTTGAGGCCTTCCAGGAGCGTCGGCGGTTAGCCAAATTTCGCCAAGTGCTTGTCGAGATGAAGGAGAGCGAAGTAGTTAGCTCGCTGCGGCAACTCGGCGACGAACTGAATCGAGAGCAAGGGCTGTCGATCGCCCAAGCCGAGTACTGGGCCGATACGCTGGATCGGTGGGCCGAAGACCTGGTGGATCCGGCAGGCAAGGGGAATTGTCCAGGCAGCAAAGATGCCCATAGCCTCCCCCCCTCGCTGATTTTAGAGGTTTTGCAGATTCTCGAAGGACAAGTAAATCTTCGCGAGCAGACCCGGGTGGTAGAGCAGGGAAGCGACCTGCAGGGGCCGGCGGAGCATGCAGCGCAAGCTCGCGAGTTGGGGCAACTTCAAAGCGAACTGCAACTGCGCACCGACGGGGTGCGAACCAAAATGGAAGGCTTGCCCGATGGAGCGGTCAATTTTTCCGACGAAATCGAGCGTTTAACGCAGACCGGGATCTTGATGACCGAATCGATCGATACTTTCCGTCAAGCCGATACCGGCTCGAACTCCCTGGCTATCCAGACTGAAATCATCGAGACCTTGCTGCAGTCCAATCGCATTAATCCGAAGGCGAGCGGTGGCGGCAGCGGCCGTTCGCCGGGTGGGGGTGGCCAAGGTGAAGCCTCCGATGCGGCCCTGGCCCTGCTCGGGAGCGGCTTGAACTTGAAGGGGCAGGCCGAATTTCGGGAGACATCGCCGGCGACCGGCAGCAGCGGGGCGGGGTTTCCCGAAGAATTTCGCGATGGACTCAATCGCTACTTCAATCTTCTCGAACAGGAAACGCCACGAACTGGTGCGGCGGCCACTAACGACTAAGATGGCCTTATGCGCAGTTTTTCCCGATACCTAGTGTTCCTTTGGTTTTGGCCAGCGGCGATCGGCTTGGGGCAGCCGATCCCGGGGTTGATGTCTCGTCCCGAATCGGCCATCAGCGAGGATTCGCTGGCACGCTACCTTCACCTGGAACT
>JBILTQ010000509.1:0-3242 GCA_044371435.1 Pirellulaceae bacterium
TTCCTTCGCCGTGCGGTACCATTGACAGGCGAGCAGGAGGCAGCGCTTACCGAGCTGACCCTGTCCAAGTTGGAAGGGGCGCGAGAGCAGCGGCTTTCGTCGGCTTCGACCGCGGATGTCGGTTCAACGGCCGGTAAACCCTCCCTCGCGGCTGGGCCTCTGCGGCAACGCCAGTTGGAGCGGTTGCTGGCCAAAGCGATCGATCAGTTGCTGAGCGATGAACAGCGAGTTAAATATCTTCGGGAGAGGCAAGCGAGGCAGTCCTTTGATCGCGATGTGGCGATCGCCGGTTTGCTATTCCTGCTCAATCAGAAGCTGTCGCTGTCGGCAAACCAACGCCAGGCGATCGCCGAGGTCTTTCGTGGATGGCCCGAGTTGTTGTCCTTGGACTTGAGGCCTTACCAGGCGGATAGCAACTATCTCCCTTTATTTCCGGACGAGTTGATCGTTGCCCATCTCGATGAGGCGCAGCGACGTATCCTGAGCGCGACCCCGCGGATACGCCTGGAGGCGGAACAGCAACCGCTCCTTTCTTCTGATCTGCGAGTTGAACGATGAATGTTACTCAGCTATTCTCCTCCAGCTTTTCGAGGCGGGTTGTGATCCTCGCCTCCTTCGGTTGGGCTTGGAACGGATGGGCCGACGAGCCGCCTGTTCCGGGCCCTAAGGTGGTACCGGTGCCGCTGCGACCGGCGGGTGGCCAGCGGGATTGGGTGGAATCATGGATTTTCAGTGGTCAAACCGGCGAGAACGCTCGGTTGCAACTGGAGAATACCGCCCAGCAAAGGATCGCGCTGGTTCGCGAGAAATGCGGGCTTGATGAGGCTCAAACCGCCAAGCTGCAGTTGGCATCGCACGGAGATATTTGCCGGTTTTTTCGAGAGATCGATGTCGTGCGTAAACGGCTCGGGGTCAGGACGGCTGATCACCGTTTGATGAATGCGGCGGCGGCCGAGATCATTCCGCTACAACAGAAGTGGAACAGCGGTCTCTTCGGTGCCCAGTCGTTGGTCGCCGGGGCTTTGAAGACTACGTTGACGGCCGAGCAGAAGCAGCGGTTGCTCGGCGAGAAACAGCGGCAACGCGACGAGTCGCATCGCTTCCTCGCCATGGCGGCTATTCAGACGGTAGAACGCTCGATCCCTTTAACGCAAAAACAACGCGAGGCATTGCTGCATTTGGTGTTACAGCACATGCCGACCGAAGCGGTCCTGCCTAACTTCGAGTCCTACCTGGCGTTTATCGCTTTGATTCGTATCGAAGATGAGGCCTTGAAAAGCTTCCTCGATCCACCGCAACTGGCAACCTTTGGACAGTTACAGGTTCATTGGAACAACAATTTACCACGCGTCGATCAAATCAAGCGCGTCGGTGGCGGCTCGACGGAGGAAAACTGGTGGGATGTTATCCGTTGAGGCCTCCGTCGGCTGGGCGATCGCCCTGGCATTGGTTCGAGGAATCATGCGGGGCAGGTTGCCGTAGCTTTTTGCTCCAGTCAAACTCCCAGGAAAAACCGGTTGATTTGATGAATCGATTACCGAGCCAAACATTCACTGAAAAGTTCCGAAGTTGGCCACGCTTTTCGCCCGGCTGGTTGATGTTGGTTGTTTTCACCGCCTGGTGCATGCTCTTGGGTAGCAGCTTGGACGGCGACGGTCGGGTTTTGGCCCAGGTGGCGGCGAGTTTAGCCGGTGATCCGATACCGCGCGATGTCCGCGAAATGTATGAGGCGGGGGTGAAGTACCTGGTCAAGACGCAGAACGAGGATGGGACGTGGAGCGGCGGCGAAAAAGGTTCGGGGACGACAGCCTTAGCCATCCTGGCGATCCTGGCCAGTGGTGAGGATCCCAACTTCGGCGCTTACAGCAGCGCCGTGCGGCAAGGCTTGCGGGCGTTGCTGCGGGCTCAAGATGCGCGTTCTGGCTATCTGGGTCCGAGCATGTATCATCATGGCTTTTCGATGCTGGCTTTCGCCGAGGCCTATGGTAGCTTCGATGAAGAGACACTTTGGACCAGCGAGGATCCGCCCGAGAAGCGACGTTCGCTCGGTCAGGCTTTGGAGTTGGCGGTTCGCTGCGCGATGACATCGCAGGAAAAAAATCCGCATCATGCCTGGCGTTATTCGCCCGATGCTCATGATGCGGATACCTCGGTCAGCGGCGCGATCCTGGTGGGATTGCTGGCGGCGCGGAATGCCGGGATCGAGGTTCCTGATCATACCATCGATCAAGCCATCACCTATTTCGTCAGTATGACCAGCGAGAGCGGTACCGTTGGCTACACGGGCAGTTTGAGCGGGTTTGGCGAATCTTTGGCGCGATCCTCGATCGCTACCTTGGTTTTCAGCATTGCCAAGCGGAAGGACCTCAAGCAGTACCAGGCAGTCTTAAAGTATGTTTCTGCTCGCGTCGAGGAAGAGCAGAACGCCTGGGCGGAGTATACCCGCTATTATCAAGCCCAAGCGTTGTTTCAAGGAGATCCTGCCCTCTGGGAACGGTGGAACCGTCGCTTGATCGAGAAATTGAAGAGCTTACAGAATGAAGATGGTTCCTTTCGTGGCCAGTTGGGGATGTCGAACGATACGTCGATGTCGCTCTTGGCCTTGGCGTTGAATTTTCGCTTCCTCCCCATCTATGAGCGATAATCAGATGCTGCGGGAATTGGCTCTCGTCGATTGTTTTCGTTATCCCGTGCGTTGGCTATGCGCCGTCTGGTTGGGAGGCTGGATGGGTTATCACTTCCTGGGGGGCGACGCCACCCTTGGTGACGAAGCAGCCGGCGTCTTGCGATTGAGTCACGGGCAGTACGCAGTGGGGCAGCTGGCTGGAAGCCCGGCCGAGAACCAATTGGGGTGGCAGGCGGAAGGGCTGGATGGTTTGCTGCGGGTGGGGGTGGATGACATACAACGCCTCGACACGGGCCATCCGCTGCAGGTCTTGGAGGAAGGCTTGTTCGCCTTCGAACTCGAAGGTGGTGATTGTCTCCTCGGGCGACCGCAGCGCATGGTGGACGGGAAAATCGAAGTCAGCTCTCCGGCTATGGGGCTGATGCTGCTTGACCCACGCCAGCTCCTGCAGATCCGTCGCATCTACGTTCCCGGGGAAGCTCGACTGGAAGGCTTGACCAAGGAGCTCGATCCGGAAAAGCATCCAGGGTGGCGTTTCGAAGGTTCGTCCTGGAGGACCGAGAAACTCGAAGCGATTTGGGTTGAACCATTCGTCATGCCCTTGCGTTGCCGAATC
>JBILTQ010000586.1:0-2645 GCA_044371435.1 Pirellulaceae bacterium
TGGTGCCGCTCGTTCAGCGACTACGCCGATGAGGCGGGCAAGCTCGGCGCCCTTGCCAGCGCAACCGCCGGAGAAGTCGCCGAAGGCATGGCCGAAGAGGCGGCTGCACTGGCCGGCGGCGCCCCCCGCAACAAGGATTAGACCTCAGGGGAGCGAGGCAAAGAGAGCCTCGACCCTGTCCCGGCCCAGGTCGATCCGGCAGGCTGCCATCGCGATGCCGGTTCCCGACCCGCCGGCCCAGGTCGACCCGATATAGCCGCATTCGGCGTCGCGGAACGCCTCCCAGGCGGCTTGCGATGCCTCAAGGGCCGGTACGGATTCGGCCCGGCCGGTCGAATTGTCCAGCTCCTCGGCCGAAGCGCGGGCAAAGGACAGAACCTGGTCCAGCGCCGCGCTCACATTCGCGTCGACGGCCGCCAGACACTCGCCGATCTCGATCTGCGAGCCGCCGGCCATACTGCATTCAAGCGTCGGGTCCGCCAGGACAGAGCCTGCCACAAGGCAGAACGCGGGAACGACAAGGGCACGCATGATCATGGCTGGTTCTCCGGCTCGCTGCTGAAAGTTGATGCGCCAGCCTTCTGCCACCTGCCGACCGGGGTCAAGGGGCCCGGCCAGTACCAGGCCGGTCCAGGGCTCAGAACCCGTTCGGATTGCCCGCGACGATGGTCCCGGTCCCGTCGTCCTTGCCATCCTTGACCCAGGTCACGCTCTCGCCCGCGATCCGGACCGCCCAGCAATCCGCGCCCTCGCCATAGTCAAAGCACATCTCGTCGCCGGTGACAGTCCAGGTGCCGGTATAGCCATCGCCCCGGATGGTGCCATCGGCACCATAGAATTCGGTGTAGGCGCCCGCATCGACCATGCTGCCCTGCACGGTATTGCCGGCAATCGCGGCGGTGATCTGATCGCCGCTCGCAAGACCTTCGGCAAAGGCGGGCGAAGTCAGCAGCGCAAGGCACAGACCCGGAATGACACGGCGCATCTCTTTTCCTTTCCACATGGTTCCTGACGACGGAACTGTCGCGCCGCACCCCGCCGTCAAGCCTGAGGCGACCGGGTCTGGCTTCCGTGCATCGCTGCCGGGCCCCGGATTTGCCCGGGGACTATCGCCGCGATGCGCGATGTGACAGCACTGCGTCATGCGGGCGGTGCAGCCTGATCTCCGCTCCGCCCGTCAATCTGTGGTCCGAGTAGAAGCGGCGTCTGCCGCCCAACACCGCAAGACCCGACAAAGGCTTGCCGGAAAAACGTCCAAGTCACGACAGGACAAAGGGAACGAAGGTCCATATCATGAACACCTGGGTACTCCTCCTCATCGCGGGGCTGATCGCGCTCGTCGGCGGCATCATCGCCCTGCTCAACCCGCTCGCCGCCACCATCACTGCAGTCATGCTGACCGGCTGGATTCTCGTCGCCGTCGGCGTGATCGAGATCATCGGCGTCTTCTGGGCCACCGGATGGGGAGCGCGCCTCCTCTCGCTGATCCTCGGCGTCCTGACCGTCATCCTCGGCCTCTACATCCTCGCCAATCCGCTCATCTCGACGCTTGCCCTGACGTGGCTAGCCGGCATCCTTTTCCTCGCCACCGGCGCAACCAAGATCTTCCTCTCCTTCGGCCTGCGCGGCACGGGCTATCTCTGGGTCGTGCTGCTCTCGGGCCTCGTCTCGGTTTTGCTTGGCTTCATGGTGCTGTCGAACTTCCCGCAATCGGCGGCAACGATCCTCGGCATCCTGCTCGCGGTCGAGCTGATCTCGACCGGCATCGCTAACATCGCACTGGCCCTGCGCCTGCGCGAGACCGGGCCAAAGGCGGCCTGACCAGGCCGGACCCCGGCCCCAGCCATGCGCGGCGCGCCCCGAACCTCGGCGTGGTTCCGGCGGCCGCGCAGGCACTCCTGCCGGGATGGCTGCCGGTCGCGGCGGGCAGCTTCCTCGACCCCTGGCTGATGGGTCGCCACCCCGGCCTCAGCCTGCCTGCAATCGTGATTGCACTGTCGTTCCGGGGGCGATCCCGGCGATCCCGCTCTGCTCGGTGATGATGATCATCCTCGCGCAGTTTCCCCGGACGCGCTTTCCTTCCGTCATGCAGAGCGAAAGCGGCGCCCTCGACAACCCGCCAGACCCGGCTCGGGCCTGACGGGCTCGGGCTCTGCTGCCGCTGCCTCTCGCGCTGCCGGGCAGGGCAAAAGACCCCGCCGCCCGGCCTCGGCACGCCGCATCAGCCCGTAGCGGCGTCGTGGTCGCTGCCGTCGCGCAGCTCTTCGGAGACATAAGGCGAAAGGATGATCTGGGCGATCAGGCTTCCCAGCCAGACAATCAGCGTCGCCGCAAGCCAGTCCGACGAAGCGCCCATGTCAAAACCGACCACAAACCAATCGGTGATCTTGAGCACGAGAAAGACCGCCACCAGCGGAACCGATCCCCGCAATACGGGGATCGAATGCGTGGCGAGCCAGGTCAGCAGAGGTCCGATCAGCAGAAGGAATTCGGTGAAGACCAGAACGAGTACAATGAACGAGACCGGGTTGGTACTGAACCCGGTCAGCAGCGCCTCGGCAAGAAGCAACCCCACGCCGTTGGCGATGATCGCAGCTGGCTTGCGCCGAAGCAGGCGCCTCATCTCATGTCCTTTCGTGGCAGAC
>JBILTQ010000587.1:0-2641 GCA_044371435.1 Pirellulaceae bacterium
GTTGTCGGGGCCTCGCCGCCGGAGTCGCCGCCACTGAGGAAGTCGGCCGAGGTGTTGATGACGTTCACCACCGTATCGGCAGGGTTTTCCACGCCGCAGGCCGAAAGGACGAAGGCGGCAAGGACGACAAGCCGCGGTGTCATCTCCAGAACCGGCCCCAGCTTGCCGCCATGTCGCCGTAATGGCCGTCGCGCACGATCTCGTAGAGGCGGCCGTTGACCGAGAGGCGGGCGCCACCGTCGCGGTTGAGCGATTGAAGCTCGGACGCGACATTGGCCCGGTTGGGCTTGCCCAGGATGAAGTCGGTCGGGATGGTCACGCGGATGCCCTTGTCGAAGGAGCCTTCGCCGAATTCGTCGAAGGGCATGTTGGTGAGCGTGAAATAGGCGCCGACGCGCCAGCCATTCTCGAATTCCCGGTCGATGCTGAAGCTGCCGCCCCAGTCGCCGGCGAGGTAACGGCCGAGGTCGATCTGACCATGAAACCCGTTGGCGAAGGAATAATAGGCCGAAAGGTGGCCGGTGGCGGTCTCGTAGTCCTGGAATCCCAGCCGCTTGTCGAAGTCGCGCTGGAGGACGTAGTTGAGTTCGGCGCCGAGCGCCCAGCGGCTTTGCACCGGTTTCCAGAGCAATTCGGTGGAGATACCGCCGTACATCTCTTCGAGATAGCCGAGGGTCAGGCGACCGAAGACGGTGTCGGCGACGCGGCCGTAACGGGCGAAGGTCAGATACTCGATGCCCGGATTGCCGAGTTCGGTGTAGAGGTCCTGGTTGCGGCGCACGACGGGCCAGTTCGGGTCGGTGACGAGTTCGGCGTCATCGGAATTGGACAGGAGGCTCTGGCGGATCGAGCCTTCGATGAACGTACCCGGCCCGAAGCGGTAGGTGGCCGAGAGTTCGGCCCCGAAGGAGAACTGGAAGGGCTGCGAGGCGTTGAAAAGGGTAAGCTTGAAGAAGGGCGCGAGGCCCCAGGTGAAGGGCTCGCTTTCGGTCGCGACCGGGGTCAGGCCCTCTTCGGGTCCGGCCGGGCCGAAGGCGACGCGTTCGAGCATGGCCTCGCTGCCGCCGACCGTATTCTCGAAGGCCTCGATGTCGCTGCGGCGGATGGTCTGGCCGGAGAGCGGCATGCCTTCCTGGACGGGTTCGAGGATGAAGGTCTCGATCTCGGGCGGCATGTGGGCGGTCAGCACGCGCGAGACGCGGCCCATGCCCTGCGCCTCGGAGCGGTAGCGGGTATTGGTGTAGCGCACGCGTACGGTGTCGCCGGTGAACTCGATGGCGGACAGGACGATGCCCTCGCCGCGGAGGTCTGTGCGGAGTGCTTCGGTCGTTGTGGCGGGGGGGGAGGCGGGAAGACCCCAGGAGGCGGCTGCCCCGGGGTCGCCGCGCGGGACGACAGGATAGGGAGGCGCGTCGAGACCGCCGGGAAAGACGCGGTTGTTGGGATTGACCGCAATGGTCCCGGTGAAGGCGAGTTGCGTGCCGTAAAGGTAGCTGAGCGCGAACTGGTAGCCGGGGAAGGGGATGTAGGTCAGGCCGAAGTTGAGCGGAATGGCGCGGTCGAAGAGCGGTTCGCCCTCGTTATTGCGGTAACCGTCATCCGAGGAATATTCGCCCTTGAAGATGAACTTTTCGGTGATCGCCCATTCCAGTCCGCCGAACGGGGCCACGTCTCCGCGGAAGCGGTTGCCGATATTTGGCAGGCCGCCTTCATCGCCGGCGCTGAAGGTGGGGGTGCGGTCGCACCAGTCATCGCCCAGAAAGCCCGGGCAGACCCCGTTGTAGCTGCCGAGCCGCCCCCAGCCGAGCCCGGCGGTCAGGCGGATCGAATCGCTGAACGTCTTTGTGGCGACAACATATTCGGAGGCGTAGATGCCGGTGCCGAGCACATCGCGGAAGCCGATGGCGATCATCGGCATGAGGTCGCCTTCGTCGGTGAAGCGGTAGGAAAGGTCGAAGCTGCGATCGAAATAGGCATCCACATCGGGGTCGTAGTCCTCGATCCCGGCGTAGCGGAAGCTGCCCGAGATGCGCGGCGTGATCTGGAAGGTGAAACTGTTGCGCAACTCGCTGTCGAACCAGCCTACGGTGCCCGAGATCTCGGCGTCGGGGGCGCTGATTGCGGATGGCATTTCGATCAGGCCGGGGACCCCGTAGAGCGGGTAGGTTTCGCCGCGGCCCTGGGCGAGCACGGGCGATGCCGAGAGCATGGCGATGCTCGTCGTGGTGGCGAGGCGGCGGAGGGCGGCGTTCGGCATGGGCGCAGGTCCTGTGGCAGTCCTGCATTCCTAACCGCAATGGAGCGCGGTTGGAAAGGTGGCAGGCATGCCGGACGAACGGAATGTGAAGGTCAGGGCCGCGCCCGAAGGGCGAAGGCGGCGGCGGCACGGCCGGCGTGGCGACCGGTGGCGAGGCAGGCGGTAAGGAGGTAGCCGCCGGTCGGGGCTTCCCAGTCGAGCATCTCTCCGGCGGCGAAAAGGCCGGGTCGGGACTTGAGCATCAGCCCGTCGTCGAGCGCGTCGAAGCGCAGGCCGCCGGCGGTGGAGATGGCCTCGTCGAGCGGGCGGGGCGCTGCCAGGGGCACGCGGAGATGCTTGAGTGCATGGGCGGGGTCGGGGGTGGCGCGCGCGAGTTCGAGAAAG
>JBILTQ010000576.1:0-2632 GCA_044371435.1 Pirellulaceae bacterium
GGTGGTGGTGGAAGGGATTGCCACCGGCCCAGTAGACGAGGCGGATGTCCGGGTAGGTGCGCTCCTCGCCGTCGAAGCGATAGGCCTGCCCCGGCTGCAGCAGCATGTCGGCGATGCGCGCCACCGGGATGCTGGTGCTGGCTTGGTGGGCGATGGGGTTGGGGCCGAAGGGCAGGCGCGGCCCGGACGGCAGCAGGCCATGCGGGCTGCCGGGACCGTTTTCGCAGCCGTAGCCGACGCCGAAGCCGCCGCCAGGCAGGCCGATCTGCCCTATCACGGCAGCCAGCGACACCAGCGCCCAGTAAGGCTGCTCGCCGTGGTCGGCGCGCTGCAGCGCCCAGGCCGCGTTGACCAGGCAGCGGCGGCCGTCGCGCGCGGTCATTTCACGCGCCAGCACGCGCAGCCGCTCGGCGCACACGCCGCTCAGTGCACCCGCCCAATCGGCGTCCTTGACGATGCCGTCGTCCTGCCCCAGCAGGTGGGCGCGCCAGGTTTCGAAACCGGTGCAGTGGCGTGCCAGGAAATCGGTGTCGTGCAGCCCTGCCCGGACGATCTCGCAGGCCAGCGCCAGCATCACCGCGGTGTCGGTGCCGGGCCGCACGGCAATCCACTCGACTGCACCCCCCGGCACCGCCAGATCGTCGCGCACGGGGCTGAAGTTGACGAAGCGGCACCCCGCCTGCGCCAGTTGCCGCAGCCCGCCCTGAAGTCGGTGCTCGAAGGCACCGCCCACACCGACCTGCGCGTTCTTCCAGGGCATGCCACCGAAGCAAACAACCAGGCCCGTATGGCGCGCCAACACGTCCCAACTGGTGTGGTGCAGCTCCAGCGTCTCCATCGGCGCCACCACGCGCGGCAGCAGCACCTGCGCTGCGGCGTAGCTGTAGCTCTGACTGTGCACCGTGCAGCCGCCCATCCCATGCATGAAGCGGCGCACCTGGCTCTGTGCGTGGTGAAAACGCCCGGCGCTGGCCCAGCCGTACGAGCCGGCAAAGACAGCCCGGTTGCCGTGCTGGTGGATCACGCGCTGCAATTCCCCGCTCACCAGCGACTCGGCTTCCTCCCAGTCCACCTCCACGAAAGCCTCGTGGCCGCGGCGGTTGGTGTGGGCGCCAGGGCCGCGTTCGAGCCAGCCGCGCCGCACCGCGGGCCGCAGCACGCGGGGCCCGTCGCGGTAGGCCGCCAGCATGGCCAGGCCGATGGGTGAAGGGTCGGCGTCGGCGCGGTGTGGACGCAGCGTCGGCGCACCATCGGCTGCGCGCTCCACTTCGTAGGCACCCCAGTGGCTGGCGGTCAGTTCGGCTTGTCGCATGCTGTCGGCGTCGGATTGACAAGGTGCATTCTGGCCGAGATACTGGCCACAAAGCAAGCAATCATTTGCTTTATAAATCGTGCCAAAACTGCCCGACCGAAAGACCGAACGATGACCCCCGCCCCCTTCCAGAGCGACCGTAACCCGGCCGACTTTCACCCGCTGGAGCGCGCCGACGAACTCATCGGCAAGCAACTCTTCACCACCGCCTGGGTGCCGGTCAAGCGCAAGCACATGATGCTGTTCCACGATGCCATCGAGACCAACCCCGAAGAGTCCGACGTCAGCATCTGCCTGAGCAACCCGCTGGGTGACGACATCATGGACGGCGCCTGGGTGCTGGCCATGACGGTCAACTTCCACTTCAACCACAACCCGATCTGGAGCCCGGGCATGTGGGCGCTGTTCTACGGCATCGAGAAGGCCCGCTTCCCCGAGCCGGTGTTCGTGGGCCAGACCATTCGCGGCCTGGCCCACCTGGCCGACGTGCGGCCCCACCGTCACGGCCGGCTGATGGTGTTCGACAACACGGTCGAGATCCAGGGCAGCGACCGGCCGGCGATGAGCGCCACCACGACGGCGCTGTTCCGCATTGGCGAGATGCCGCGCGAGAAGCCGGCGGGCCTGTGAGCTTCCAACCCCTGTGCGAACAACTCGTGCCCGATGGACCCGACCTGTTGAACTGCGCCACATGCCCGACTTCATCCCTTTGGAACAGGCCCCCGCTTGGATCGGCCGCGAGCTGTTCATCTCACCCTGGATGACCACGAGCGTGCGGCACCTTGAGCTGTTCCATGCCGCCACTGAGTTGGACCCCGCCGTCACCGACATGGCGGTTTGCGAAACCAACCCCGCGCCGGACCTCGTGGATGGCTTCTGGCTGCAATCCATGCTGGCGGCCACGCACTTCAACCACAACCCGATCCGCTCGCCAGGCATGTGGGGACTGAACCTGGGGTCGGACAAGGTGCGCTTCATCACACCGGTACACGTGGGGCAGCGCATCCGCTACCGGTGTGTGCTCGACGCCGTACTGCCGCACGCCCACGGCACGGTCCTCGTCACCACCAACACGGCAGAGGTCGAGGGCATCACTCGGCCCGCCATGGTGGCAGTCATGCGCACGCTATCGTCCACCGAATCGGCATTGCCGTCCACCGCAGCATCCAGGGCTGGTTCGGCGTGAACGCGCCGCCCACACCCGAGGCCGGGCCGGGGTCACGGACCGCGTTGGCGTTGCCGTTGCTGCCGCGGCTGGACGACTACCTCAGCCACCATGCCCGCCACACGCCCGCCGCGCCGGCCTGCTGGTTCATGGAC
>JBILTQ010000289.1:0-7277 GCA_044371435.1 Pirellulaceae bacterium
ACACCAGGCTATGCCCCGGAGCTTCAGGGACCGGCTCACCCATCCATTGAGCTGGCTTCTTGATCCCTGTCAATTCGAGAATGGTGGGGAAGATATCGATGACATGGGCAGGTGTGTGCCGCAATTCGTTCCTAGCGGTGATCCCTCGAGGCCAATGCGCGATCAGCGGAGTGCTGATCCCGCCTTCATGCACCCAAGTCTTGTGGCGACGGAACGGGGTATTGCCAGCGCTGGAAAAGCCTGGCCCCAGGCACAGGTACGAGGCGGCGCTCCCGGGCGGTGCCGACGGATCATGACCACCGCTGCGCACCATGATCTCGGCGCTCGCCCCATTGTCCGAGGCAAAAAAGATGAGGGTGTCCTCGTAGACTCCCATCGCTTTGAGTTGCTCCAAGATCCGGCCGATCTCCTGATCCATGCGATCGATCATCGCCGCGTGGATGGCCATCTTGGTCGCCTGAAAACGACGCTGTTCCGACGTCAGTTGCTCCCACGGCAAGGGACGATTGACCTCTCCCGGCCCGAGTTTCTCGAGGGCATCCGGGAAATGATAGGGGGGCCCGATATCAGCTTCGAGCGGTGACAAGCCGGTCTGGACGATCCCCATGGCTTGCTGCCTGGCATACCTCGCCGCACGAACTTGGTCCCAACCCTCCAGGTAGCGATCACGGTACTTGGCGATATCCTGGGGCAGGGCGTGCAAGGGAAAGTGCGGGGCAATAAAAGCGATGTAATGAAAGAATGGTTGATCGCGATAATGCTGCGCATGATCCTGGAGGCACTCGATAGCGTGGTCGGCGGTGGCGATAGTCGCGTAGTATCCCGACTCGTCGCCCGAAACCTTGACCGGCATGTCGTCGATCGAATTCCCGGCTGCCGTAAAGAAGTTGCCTTGGTTCTTCATGTCCAAGGAGCGATCGAAACCACCAGCCAGGACCTTGCCGTCCACGTGCCACTTGCCGCTGTGGTAGCTGCGATACTTGGCCTGCTTGAGATACTCTGGAAGCAACCGCGCCCACGCCTGCCGCACCCCTTGACCGCCGCCGCCCAGTTCGGGCAGGGCATCGCGGTGGATCTGCTGTGCATAGTATCCAGACATCAAAGCGCTCCGCGTCGGCCAGCACCGCGCGGTGTTGTAGAACTGGGTGAACCTCACTCCATTTTTCGCCAGGCGATCGAGTTGCGGGGTCTCGATCTCGCTGCCATAGCATCCCAAATCGGAATATCCGAGATCGTCCGCCATAATAAAAATCACATTGGGCCGCGGGGCTTCAGCGAATAAGGATGAGACCGGTGACACCCCAGCCAGGATGGCCCACAGACATCGCATGAGACTTTTCATCAGTTTGTCGCTCGTAAATTGCGTTGACGATTTCCAATCGGTAGCCTCGCCCCTCCTCGCTCCCCGCCCCGCAGTGCTATTCTACACGCTCCCGGCGACGCCCGGTGACTAGAAACCGGGCTGGCGGAAAACCTTCCTCCCAGCCACGACGCGCTGACCAACGACACGAACTCGGGCTGGAGGCATGCAAGACTCCCACCCACGTCCGCGGACCGGTCAGATCGCGTTCATCCAGGTGATCGATAGCTGGAGGATGGTCGCAAGGCTGACCCAGATCAGGTAAGGCACCTGCGCCCAAGCCACCCAGCGGTGGAAAGGCCAGATCGCAATCATCCCCCAGACGATAGTGACCCAGACCAGCAGGATGTCGAGCGCCGCCAGGGGAAGATTCCGCCCCCCGAAGAGGAGCGGGGTGAACGCCAGGTTGGCGACGAGATTCACCACAAAGGGCCAAACCACCCGCATTCTCAAGCGGCCGCGTGCCAGCTGAAGAAAGACGTAACCAAAGCTGACCGCGATGATTGCGTAGAGCACCTGCCAGATGCGGCCGATGGTCGTGGGTGTCGGGGTCCAAACGGGTTTCGCCAGGCTGTCGTACCAGGCTCGCCATGACAGCTCCCGCACCACTTCGGCCTGCGCCAACAAACTCGCCCCGATCCCATCGCTCCAGCCATCGGCCATGGCCACGCCTGCTATAAGGATTTGCGAACCCTCTCAAAACCTTCGAGGATCTCGTTACCCAGCAGCTTCAAGGCATCCCAAACGTCCTCGGAGGTTTCATTCAGGGCTTGGGTTGTCGGCGCGAACCGCTGGGTCAGGTCGTACAGCTGGTCTTCGAGTTTGCCGAGCTGCTGCCTGGCCTCCATCGTCCCCAAGTGAACCTGCAGCCGCAACTCGTCGCGCTGACGCGTGAGTTCGCGAATCAAGGACTCGATGGTCGATTGCGAACCCTGTCCCACCTTGTTCTCATCCATCGTCGGATACCTCAAAAAAATTGCCAAAAGCTCGAGCAATAGCGTACAACAGCATCGGAACGGGCTGACGGGTACGGGCTTACGCTCCAACAGCGGCCCCGGGGCCCGCCGCCCGTTTGGCCGCAACCGATGCCTTCCCTGATCCCTCAGTGTACCCTATTCCTCCCCGCCTCGAACCACAGGATATCCTGCGATGCGTTGTCTCCCCCCTATCCGGCGAATTCCTTGGCTCAGTTATTGGAACCTGGTCCTCGCCGCCATGGCCTGGCCGGGATACCAACCGTTGGAAGCCCAAGCCAAGCTTTTCCGCATCGAGCTCGTCGATGCACAGTCACAGCAACCCGTCCCGCTGATCGAACTCAAAACCAACGCGGAGTTGCGTTGGGTTTCAGATAACGCCGGCCAGATCGCCCTCGACGCCCCAGAATTGTTCGATCGCGAAGTATGGTGCGAAGTGATCGGGCATGGCTACGAGGTACCAGCCGATGGCTTCGGATTCCGTGGGGTGCGGATCCGGCCGGTAGCCGGAGGAAAACAGCGGATCCTAGTCCAACGCACCATGATTGCTGAACGCATGGGACGGCTGACCGGAAGCGGGCTGTTGGCTGAAAGCCAGAAACTCGGCGAGTACCCCGACGAGCCGGAAAGCGGGATCGTCGGTTGCGATTCGGTGCGGACGGTAAACTGGCGAGGACGGCGTTTTTGGTTGTGGGGGGATACCAAGCTCCACCGTTACCCGCTGGGCATCTTTAACATGCTCGGCGCCCAATCGGAACTGACCCCCATCGCTCTCGATCAACGTCCCCTGCGCTGGAAGGTCGAATACTTCCGTCGCCCCGACCAGACGATCCGCGGTGTGGCCGACATTCCGGCCAAGGGTCCAGTATGGTTAGGAGGGCTGACGGTAATGCTCGATCAACAAGGCAAGGAGCATTTGGTGGCTTCCTATGCCCAAGTCCGCCAGGGGATGAAAGTTGTCGAATGGGGCCTGTGTGAATGGAGCGAAGAACGGCAGCATTTCGAGTCGATCCGGCGTCTCTGGAAGGAAGCCGATGCCAGCCTCACCCCTGCCGATCAGGTCCTCGTTCCCGACGGTCATCCGGTCCGTTATCGCGATGAGCATGGGGAGAGCTGGGTCCTCTTTGCCCACCCCCTTCCCACCCTTCGCTGTCGCGATCGCTACGAAGCCTGGCTCGATCCGGCCTCATGGATCGCCGAGCAACCGCCGAAAATGATGGACAAAGCCGACGGCGGCCAGGTGCGGATCCACCACGGGGCCCTCGCCTGGAACGACTATCGAAAGGCCTGGGTGACGGTTTACACCGAAAGCGGCGGTGAACCGTCATTCCTCGGAGAAGTCTGGCTCTCTCAAGCCGACTCCCCCTTTGGACCTTGGGCTCCGGCGGTAAAGATCCTGACGCACGACAATTACTCGTTTTACAACCCCTACATCCATGCCGATTGGGGGCGAGGTTCCAGCTGGCTGTATGTCGAAGGGACGTACACGGCCGAATTTGCCCGGCGACCGCCGGTGACACCGCGCTACGATTACAACCAGATCCTGTATCGAGTCGACCTCGACGATCCACGACTCCTCAGCCCAGGTCGCTGAACCGCGAGTGCCGGTAGCGGCCGCGTTTCCCTTCACTCGGCGATGGCCATCCCCTCGGCAGCTGGTTAAGTCGGTAGGGAGACCGCTCGGAAGTTTAGTCCCTACGGCCGCTCGCCAGTTCTAACCGTACCAACGCGAAATGAGTTGCGAAACATCCACAAACCTACGACAATACTCTCCTTGCGAGCTTTTTTGAGTTTGTCGGTTTGCAACTCCGGAATCATCCATGCGTTCCCCCATCCAGCTTCTCCTTATCGTAGCCCTGGTCTACTTCACCGCCGCGGGACTTCTCCCAGCTCGTGAATGGACCGACAAGTCGGGTCAATTCAAAGTCGGAGGGACCTTGGTCGCCTACGATGATGTAGAGATCACCCTCAAGCTCGATCAGAAGTCGAAGGGCCATGAGCTGCTGGCGATTCCGATCGAACAACTCTCCGAAGCGGATCGGCAATACCTGCAATCGGAAGAAGTCAAGCTGCAGCTGGATGCCTCCGAGTCGAAGCATAGCTGGACCTTGAGGAACGGTTTAAAGGTGATCGCCAAGGTCGTCGACTTTGCCAAGCAAGATGTAGTGATCCAACGCCGACGGGGTAAGATCTTCGTCAACGATCAACTCCTCGAGGCGATGCCGGAAGTCTACCAACGCATGGTCCCGCGGATCGTGGAACACTTCGAACACCGCTCCCTTCCCAACGACAAAGCCTTCCAGGACTGGATGAAAGAGCAGAAGGCCAATGCCCGAACGTTTACCTGCGAAGGGGTGGTGCTCGAATTCCCCAACGGCGAGGAATTCGCCTTCCCTTTCTTCCTCTTCGCCGATAGCGATCGCACGCTGATGGAACCGGGCTGGCAGCAATGGGAGAAGTCGACGGCCGAGGCCGAAGAGCAAAGGCAGCATAGCCTGTACCTCCAATCTCAAGCTGCGGCTTACCAGCAGAGCCAACAGCAGCAGATGAAGATGGCGAGACTGCAGTTGCAATTGCAGGCAGTGACGGCCGGGGTTACCGACATGTGGGAGGTCTATCTCGAGCCGGGGCCGAATATTCGCGGCTATCCGATCAGTGTGGCGGTCTACGCTCGCAACAGCGAAGCTGCCGAAATCAACGCCCTTTCCCGGAATCCGGGATACGTCGTCGGCTACGCCCGCAAGCTGGCGGGTCGCTACTAGCGCAGCTTGTTTCCGGCCGATACGCTTCCTTTTTTTGAAGCCGCCGCGGCGATGATCGCTATCCAACGCTTCCGGCTAGTGAAAGAATGATCATGCGAACCTGGTGTATGGGCTGGCTTTACCTCTGCGGTTGGGCTGGCTGGATAGGTATCCCAGGACCATCCCAGGCCGCCGAACCTCAGTTTCGCGATCTCGTTTACGCCGAGGTGGATGGGCATACACTGCGTCTCGATGTCTATTCACCGCGGACTCCTGCGATCGCCAGCCCGCTCATCGTATGGATCCATGGAGGGGCGTGGCGTAGCGGTTCCAAGGACAACATCCCCGTCGGTCGCTGGTTGGAACATGGTTTCGCGATCGCCAGTGTCGATTATCGACTATCGCCGGTGGCTCGTTTCCCGGCCCAGGTCCACGATATCAAAGCCGCGATTCGCTTCCTGCGAGCGGAAGCCTCGCGATTGCGCGTAGATCCGTCTCGCCTAGTGATCGCTGGCAATTCGGCGGGTGGCCACCTGGCCGCCCTGGTCGGAGTCAGCCGGGGTGTCGAGGCGTTGGAAGGGAGGGTCGGAACCGCGCTCGATCAGGATTCGGCGGTACAAGCGATCGTTTCTTTTTACGGGGCGGCCAACCTGCAATCGATCCTCGGTCAATCTACCGCCCATGGGCTGAGTGTCCGGGTGCCAGCCCTGCAGCTCTTGCTGGGTGGACTCCCGGACCAGCAAGTCGAACTGGCGCGGCTGGCTAGTCCGACGGCCCATGTCGATCCTCGCGACCCACCGCTATGGCTGATCCACGGCGATGCCGATCCGCAGATGCCGCTCGAACAATCCCACGAACTGGAGCAAGCTTATCGCCAGCAACAGCTACCTGTCGAACTGGATATCATCGCCGGCGGGCAACATGGGGGCCCGGCATTCTTCGACAAGGAGCGGATGGATCGCCTGGCCAGACAACTCCAACAAGCCCTTGCTGGTCCCTGAGCCAGCCGCCAACGTCCTTCCTGGCCGTCGGCTTGCCGCGAGCAGCGTTGCCTGATAGTCGCCCCGGAGAGCCCGGAACGCGACCGCTGCCGCCGCGAGCCGGCATGGCACCGATCAGCCCCCGCCTAGCCTGCGAGCGGCTCGCCTGCCTCCTCCTGGCTCCCTTGGGCTTCCACCCGGTGGTAGAGCAGCCAATAGGTTACGGGAATCACGAACAGGGTGAAAAGGGTCGAGGCGATCAAGCCGAAGATCAAGGACCAGCCCAGGCCAGAGAAAATAGGGTCTAAAGTGATCGGGACAGCCGAAAGCATCGCCGCCCCCGCCGTCAACAGGATCGGCCGCAACCGCACCACGCGGCTTTCGAGGATCGCATCGAACAGCGGGCGTCCCCGGGCTACCGCTTGCTGCATGAAATCGACGAGGATGATCGAATCGCGCGTCACGATCCCGGACAAGGCGATCATCCCGATCATCGCCGTCGCTGTGAAAAAAACTGGATCCGCAAAACCATCGATCGGCCGACTCAGCATCGCGCTGAGAAGATAAAAACCAGGCATCACGCCTAAAGCCGTCAGCGGGATCGCGAGCATCACGATCAGCGGCACCAGGAAAGAACCGGTTTGGGCGACCAGGATGATGTAAATCATCACCATCGCTGCCGCGAACGCCAAACCCAAATCGCGAAAGACATCGAGCGTGATCTTCCATTCCCCTTCGCCAGCGAAGGTGACTTCAATCCCTTCGGGGACACTCCAAGCGATCCCGCTACCATTGCGGAAGAAGGTACGTTCAGCCAGCGGACGAGGCGAGTCCTGGCTCACCTGGTTTCTTCCGGCCGGTAAACGATCACTGAGAATATCGATCACGCAGTCGGCCGGCGGTCTCCCGACACTCTCGGCGAACACATAGGCAACCCGCCGAAGGTTCTTATGGTAAATCGTCTGGCTGACCTGCTCGCTCCGCCACTTGCCGATCTCCGCCAACGGCACCAACCTCCCATGCCTCCCTTGAACACTCAACTGCGATAGATCCTCGGCGCTCGACCGCACCCCTCGCGGTAAACGCAAAGTCACCGCCAGCGGATTGCGCTCACCTTCGACGCGCAGGATATTGCTGCGATCACCCCGCAGGGCCGTGTGGATGGTGGCGGCGACATCGGCCACGCTTACCCCGGCGATGGCCGCTTTATCCTGGTCCGGCT
>JBILTQ010000294.1:0-7165 GCA_044371435.1 Pirellulaceae bacterium
TGGAACAGCAACCGGAGGGTTTGGACCAGGAGCAACTCTTGGGCTTACGCGAAGAACTTGCCAACCGTCTCGACCAGGCTGCCCGCTGAGATTCGTCGAGCTTGGCTACGAGTTCGCCAGCGGGACTGGGAAAGCAAGCCAAAACCGACCGTTGTGGCCAGCCACCCAAAGTGCCACCGATCCCGACGACGTGATCAGGAGCCTTCAGCTGATGTACGAACGGACGCACTTGGGGTGGCAAACCGATTCCGCCCAGTGGATCACGCTCGAGACCGAAGGGGATTTTATTGTGCCAACGATCGCCGGCGTTGCCGAGGGCTATCGCACCTTGTCGCATCACCGGCAGAATCCGAAAAAGATCGAGCAACTCGCGTCGATCGAAATCGAGCATAGGAAAGCCAGATTGCAGCCATCCAAGGAGGAAGGCGAAACGCTCTTGGACCGCAGCTTGTGCTCGACGGCAGAGCCCTCGGCACCTACCGCTGCGGAACAACGAGCCGCTGCCTCAGGATGGCAACTCGGGTAAGCTCGGCGACTGTCCTTCGTAGGCAGAGGTCAGTTCACGCAGCAAATTTTCCTCTTGGAATCGTAACTTTCGCCCGGCGGCGAAGTGGCGTACCTGGTTACGACCGTTATGTTTCGAGTCATACAGGGACTCATCGGCCCGTTCGAACAACTCCTTGCAATCGGTGGCATCGATGATCGACGTCGCCAATCCTGCCGAAATATTGACCCGCAGTTCCTTGTCGAGATGCGGAAGCAGCGAAAGTTCCACTTTGGAGCGAAATTTTTCCAGGAGCTGCATCGCTTCCACCGGCGTCGTGTTTGGCAGCAGGATACAGAACTCTTCACCACCATAACGGAAAGCAAGGTCTTCGGTGTTTGGTCGCACGCAGGACTGAAAGATTTTAGCCACATGCTTTAGCACTTCATCGCCGGCCGCATGGCCATGAACATCATTGAATTTTTTGAAATGATCGATGTCGGTGATGGCCAGGGTCAAGGGCTGGCGGTTGGCGATTGATTCCGCCATGCGTTCGAGGAACACTTGCTCGAAATAGCGACTGTTGTACAAGCCGGTCATCCGGTCGGTGATCGACTGGCTGTACAGTCGCGTCTTATTGAGGTTGACAGCAGCTTGGTCGGCCAGGCCGAGGAGCAGGGCGATGTCTTCTTCGGTGAAACGGCCGAGGGGATCCAGAGCGCGGTTTCCGGAATCATCGATGGCGACCTTGTTGGTCATGGTGATGACTCCCTCCAGTTCGTTGCCGTAGAGGATCGGAACGCTAGCGATGCAGTAGACGGCATGCTGGCCGACTTGCGGGATTTGTGTCCGGTCGTTGACGCGGATCGGTTTCTTGGTCTGCGCACAGAGCCCCGCCACCCCTTCACCCAAGGCGAAGGATTTGGTTTCTACCAGTCCGTTGTTGATTTCATCGCGAACGTTGGTCGGGATATTTCCCCATACCACCCGGATTTCGAGCTTCTGCGTGATCTTGTTGTAGATCATCAGATTGCCCTTCTGGGTCATCAGGACGTCGACCGCTTTGTTGAGCGTCTCGATGCAGAGTTTCTTGAAGTCATTGACATTAGCGATCTGTTGGTTGATATCATAAAGTGTCTGGATATTCTTGAGGATCCTGGCGTTCTTTTCATACTTCAAGGTGGAGTCGATATTGGTGATGGCGATCGACGCCAGTTCCTGGATAAAGGCATAATCGCTTTCCGGAATCTGCGACCCGTCTTCGCGCTCGCCGATCGTCAGGATACCGAGGACCTCGCCGCTCTTGATCAGCGGGCACCAGATATCTGATCTAAGTACATCCAGATTCCAATGCCGCCAGGCATGGCGGAATCGAGCCCCGCGCTGCATGTCGCGCACGCTGAAGACATTCCCCTGCTGGATCAATTGCCAAAGCAATCCGGCATTCTTGGGGAATTTGAACATGTAGATGGATTCCTCCATCCCGCTCTCATGGAGGAATTTTTCGTCCAGCCCGAAATAGGCTTTGACGCGGTAGAAATCCTGGGCATTCTCCAGATCGTCCTTAAGCAAGACGGTCGTGTTGACTGCGCTGTACTTCTCGCGGACTACCGCCATGAAGGTTTCCAGCAATTGCTTCAGGTTGAGGATATTGCTCAGCCCCTTGCCGGATTGCAGCAGGGCTCGCATTTCGAAGATCTCGATATCCTGTTCGATCGCCTTGTTCCGAAAGTATTGCAACTCCCGCTGGGCATGGGCCAGGGTGGTATCCTCGGCGATCAGCGGTGAACCTTGGGTGGCAACTGCGGCCTTGTGGACAGAACCTAGGGCTTCCTCTCCCGCGAGTGGCAACGGAGCTGTCCCTTGAACGACCGCAGCGTCGCATTGGAAGAACGCATCGTCGACCGCCAAGGGGAACGAAGCCGGCGACTCCCCTGGCAGGCTTGGAGAGTTGGCGTGGGTGAAGGCATCAAGGGCTGGAATCATCATGCAACTCGTAGGAGTCAACTTGGCTTCTGCAACTTGCCCCGTGGACTTCGGAATGGATTCGGCTGTCGCGAGAGTGTAGCCCGCAATTCCTACTCGGGTGGCTTTTCCATCGAAAGTTTGCGGATCAAACCGGATATAGCGACTACGAATACCGTACAGCTCGTACCGTCGGTAGGTCCGGAAGCAACTGGCCCCGAGCCCCCCACGGCCGCTTACTTCCCTTTCCGTTTTCCCGGCCCGCAGGATTGATACCAACGCTACCGGTCATCGCGACGTCGCGGGATGGAGTCGATCCTTGCCCGAACCTGTCCCAGCCGACTCCCCCTAAGGGATGGTACGAAAGAAAATTTTTCTTCCCATTGCGGGACAGGCACGCTCTGCGACGGCAAATTTGCAGAGTATTTGTCGGTGGTTGCCCAACGGTTAGCACTTTTTTTCGAGTTGTCTAGGTCGTTGACGGTCGACAGCCGCGAGGTACGGTGATAACAGTTTCGCAGGGTTCGTGATGAACCTGTTTACTTAGTTACTGTTGGAAAGGAGTAGAGGATGCGAAAACTTTTTTATCGTTCGATGCTGTTGGTGTTAGCTACGGCAAGCACCTCCCAGGCGGTGTCGCCCATTTCAGGGACGACCTCGTCGGTGCAGTGGGTACAGCCTGCGGCCAGCTACCAACCGGTCACTAGCTACCCACCGGTGCCTGCTCAAGGAGTGGTCTCGGCTCAACCCGTGGCCCGCACCGGCAGCGACGCCTACTCGATCGCCCTCCGATCGGCGCAGTACCGGGCTGCCAACGGGATCAAAGGGCATTGTTCCATCGAGATGGGTCGGAATGCCGGGGTGGGATGGTCTAGCCATGATCCGAATCCCCGTACCTGTTTTTGGGAACGTCGCCATCAAGGTGCCTATGCCTCTGTTCGAGGCGCTGATGGTTGGTACTCGACGCTGGTCCTGCACTAAGACGCCAGCCTCTGCCACGTCTCTTCGAGGCAACCATGTTCGAAGGAGAAGTGGTAGCTGGTGATTGAGGAAACAACACCGGCTTCAACTCGCCGGTTTCCATGGGCTTAGAAAAACGGTCGAGCCATCGCTTCAGGCGATCCATGCTAATGCCTCCGTACGCAAGGTAGCGGCGGAGGCGTGGGAGGTAGCTATCTTTGCCTTTGGGCCGCAATCGCCGCCATGGAAGCTTGGCCGGCAATGCCAGTCGATGACGGTGGAAGTTCCTTCGGCCCAGAAACCTTCAGTAACCTTCAGTAAGAAGCAGCCCCCGTGGCGGTGACTTGGAGTGGACTCATTTGGAGACGCTCGCGACACTCGTCGAGGATTTCCTTGGTCTTGCTAGCGCCGCAGCGGGTAACGCCTAAAGCTCGGACAGCCAACAACTGATCGAGATTGCGAACGCCACCGGCGGCTTTGACTTGGACATGGGCAGCCGCATGCTGCCGCATCAGCTTTAAATCTTCATGGGTCGCGCCGCCGCTCCCATAACCGGTGGAGGTCTTCACCCAATCTGCCCGCAGGTCGCTACAGATTTCGCATAACTTCACCTTCTGAGCGTCATTCAGGTAGCAGTTTTCGAAGATAACCTTGACCTTACGATCGGCTTGATGGGCAACCTCGATGACCGCTTGGATATCCGTACGAACATAATCCCACTTACCTGATAGAACCTGCGAAATATTGACCACCATATCCAATTCCTGGCAACCGTCGGCGATCGCCTGTTCCGCTTCTGCTCGTTTGACAGCCGTCGTATGCCCGCCATGCGGGAAGCCGATGGTGGTCGAGGGCCTCACCGTCGTTCCGGCCAATAACTCCGAGCAGCGGCGGAGATAGTAGGGCATGATACAGACACTGGCCACATCATATGCCTTGGCCAGTTCGATCCCAGATTCCAGATCGGCAACGGTCAAGCTTGGGTTGAGCAGCGAGTGGTCGATCATCTTGGCCAGGTCGTGATAGCTTTCGCTCATGGGTACTCCCGATTGGAGGAAGGAAGAGAAACTAAAGAGAGGATCATAGCGGAACAGCCATCGCTGCAAGCGGTCGAGACGCAAGGTGTTCCTAAATCGCAGGTATCCCCCTACCCCGGCTGAGCTACCTCGACCCAGCCGCGACGGCGATGGCTGGCGAGGATGGCTTCGCAGAGCAGGATTTCGCGATGCCCGTCCGCAAAGGTCGGGAAAGGGGGCCTGGCGGTGAAATCGCCTTGATCGAGATAGCCGTAAAAACTGCGAAAAAGCTGCTTGAAGGTGTCGGGAAAGCCTTCGTTGTGGCCTCCCGGGTATTGGCTGATCCGCGCGGCCGTCGGCGTCAGCAAACCGGGATCGCGTGTCAGTAGTTCATTCGCCTGTTGCCGATGTCCAATCCAGAGGCGATCGGGGTCCTCGCTGTTCCAGGCCAACGCTTGTTCACTTCCGGCCAACTCGAATCGCAGGCAATTCTTACGGCCTGCCGTCGTTTGAGAGACCCAGAGGCAGCCGTTGGCTCCATCCTGAAAGCGAAACATCACGCTTCCGCAGTCCTCGGTATCGATGGCGACCGGAAGCGTGGCCGTATCAGTTGTTGGTTTACCGGTAAAGGTTTCGCTACCCCCTTGAGGCCGCTGGCGGATGGGATGGATCGTCCGCAGATCAGCGCAGACCGCTACGATCGGTTGATGGCTGATGAATTGAATCAGATCCAGCCAATGGGTCCCGATATCGGCGATGGCCCGCAATTGGCCTCCCTCATCGGCTAGCACCCGCCAGTTGAAATCGTTTTCGCGCAACAACCAGTCCTGGACATACGAACCTTGAACATGCAGCAACCGGCCGACGGTGCCCCCCGCAACCCGCGCGGCGGCTTCGTGGCAGAGAGGATAGAATCGGATGTTGTAGGCAACGGCTGCCCCGCGTTGGCACTGACAGGCCAGGGCGACCAATTCGGCGGACTCGCTGGAGGTCATGGCTAAGGGTTTCTCGCATACCACATGCTTGCCCGCCCGCAGCACCGCCTTGGCCTGCTCGAAATGAAAGCGATTGGGTGTGGTGAGATGGACCACCTGCACTTCTTCGTCGCCCAGCAATTCCTCCAAGCTGGAGTAGGCTTTCCTCAACCCAAGTCGCTGAGCAGCGGCTTGGGATTTCACGGGGGTCGACCCCACGATCCCGGCGACGTGGATGCCGGCCCGCCGCAACCCTTCGACATGCACCGGCCCGATAAAGCCGGTACCAACCACCGCGGCTGTCCATTCCTTCATTCGTCTTACCCAGACCATGATCATGCATCGTATCGTCGCTCACCCAACCCTCCGAAACCTATCGTGGCTTAGCCACCGTGTCAATGACGGACGCAGGGGGCATCGCATAAAACCTAGGCCGTGCCCGTCGACGCCGCTGCGGCCGCTGAGCTAAAATCGAGGCCGCCGAGCGGGCCTTCCGCGGCCCCACCGCCAGCGATCATTCGCTGGGGAGGATCGCAGGCGCCAGCGCGGGAGGAATGTTCTAGCCCTGCCCACCGAATCAGCTCGCCTTGAAGGAAACTTGGGGATGTTAAGATCGATGTACTCCTTGCTGGGTTGCTTGCTGGGGATTGGCTGGTTGAATGCGGCCACGGCCCAGGCCACGCCACCCAACGTGGTGTTGATCCTGGCCGACGATCTCGGGTGGAGCGATCTTGGCTGCTACGGGGCCGATTTTCATGAGACGCCGCGTATCGACGGTTTCGCTCGGCAAAGCCAGCGATTTACCGAGGCTTATGCCATGAGTGTTTGTTCGCCGAGCCGGGCGGCCCTGCTGACGGGGCAGCATGCCGCTAGGCTGCACATCACCATTTGGGCGGAAGGTTCGCAGCGCGGCCCGCTCAACCGTCGCCTGCTGCAAGGCGAATCGCTCCATGATCTACCTCATTCCGAAATCACTTTGGCCCACCTCTTGCAATCCGCGGGGTACCTCACGGCGCTCGTCGGCAAGTGGCATCTAGGTGGTGCCACCCATTATCCCGAAACGCATGGATTCGACATCAACATCGGCGGGACGCTATGGGGAGCTCCGCAAACCTTCTTTTGGCCGTACCGTGGGCAGGGGCGGTTTGGTACCGAATACCGCTATGTTCCCCACCTCGAATTCGGAGAAACGGGTGAGTACCTGACCGATCGTTTGACCAGCGAAGCGATTCGCGTCATCGACCGCCGCGGCCAGCGACCTTTCTTCCTTTATCTCGCGCACCATGCGCCGCATACCCCGATTGAAGCCAAACCCGAGGATGTGGCTTACTTCCAAGGCAAACTTAACGCCGAGCATCGCCACCGTCATCCGACCTATGCGGCCATGATCAAGAGTTTTGATGAAAGCGTCGGCAGGATCCTCGATCATCTCGAGCAATCCGGGTTGGCGGACGATACCATCGTGATCCTCACCAGCGACAATGGGGGCTTCATCGGCAAGGATAAAGGCCAAGCGGAGCCCGTCACCCTCAACGATCCGTTGCGGTCTGGCAAGGGGTCGTTATACGAAGGAGGCATTCGTGTGCCGCTGATCATTCGATGGCCGGGTGTCACCGCGCCCGGCAGTGAATGCGCCGAACCGGTGGTGCTGATGGATTTGTTCCCAACCCTGCTCAACGCGGCTTCGGCCTCGACAGAAGCAACGCCCATCGATGGACTCGACCTCAAACCCGTGCTGAAAAATCCGCAGCAAAAACTCCCTCGGG
>JBILTQ010000567.1:0-2620 GCA_044371435.1 Pirellulaceae bacterium
CAGACCTCTAGCGAAAACTCATGTACCATCTAACACCAAGATCCAGCGGCCGGGGCCGAACAAGATCTTCAAGGCCACAGGATTGCTGCCCGCCGCTGATCTTGAGCGTTATGCATCCAAGAAATTGTTATGAGCGCTGAAACCTACAACAAAACCCGACGAATCCTCTTTTGCACAGCCAATGATCGGACGAAGGGGTTTTCTGTTGCGTATGAGTGGATGGAAAGAACCTATCGCAAGCAGCTAGATGCCCGAAGCTACTGTGGCCTCATGGCTGAGCTTCGGTTTTATGAGCGATATGGGAAAGAGTTTTATCTTACTGTGGCAGGTGACATGGGGGAGCATGCCGATTTTGCTGGAATGTTTGGCTCGCAACCAGCCAGGTTTGATGTAACGACAAACATCAATTTCAAGACCTTTCGTGACTATGAGCCTTTTTTGGGCACAGGTCCAAGCTACAAAATTGCCTTGCTAGATCAGGGCAATTTTGAAGTCATTGATGTTCTTGATCTTGCATTCCCAAGATGCAATTGTTGTGGTGGTCATCTATTCACAGCCATCGTTCTTCTTGATCAAAGCTACAATCGTCATGGCGAGTCGCAATGGACCAACGATCAGCTACTAATTGATGTGTGCGCAGGATGTGAGGAATACATCGAAAGACAGCGCTACACTCATTCCGGCTTGTTTAGCCCGCAGGAACACTATGATGCTTTTTCCGGATATGACGAAGACGACTTCGCTGAAGAGTCAACACAAGAACATGTGGTTTCAGCCTACAAATATTTCCGTCGACAGCATTCCGATTACCTGATGGCCGTTGGCTCGCACAATTACAAAATTACGGAGCCAAAGGGCGGAGGGCATTGGGCTATAAGTTTCAATTTCGTAAATGCGGCAGTATCCAACGAAATGCCAAACGAAATTGAATGTCCCCATCAAATATAGGCATAACATGCCGCTCAACTCGGACGCCCTACATGCCGCTTCGCGACATTACGGGCGCCGGTTAGCTCTACGTTCTACGCACAGTGTTGAAGCATGAATCGTAAACAGTTTATCGAGTCACAAGGGGCGACCTGCACCAATTGGACGTGGAGCTGGTCATTCGTTAACCATGAACAGCGCTTTGTCATCTTCGGCGTTTGGGATGTTCACGAAGAGGCTGGGCGTGGCCTGATCTTCTCGGAGGACTGGGAGCGCGGACGTAATGGAAGGCGCAACGCTTCTTGGCCGCAATCGCGAGAACATCTTCGGTTGGTTGAAGAGGAGGGATATAGGCTCACGACATTCAAGATGAACAAGGCCCCGGATAACCCTGATGATCCGGAAGCGCCATGGAAAATCGCTGACTTCACTCCAGAGCTACAAAATCGGCAGCTTCAGAGAATTGGGAGAGATTGGTTCTCGGTCAGTGGTTTGCCCGCCAAGTTGCTTCCGGAGGAAGTGGGTAGTGACGAGGCATTGATTGAAGGAGCCACAACCACGGTCTTGGTCAATAGGTATGAACGAAACGCTGCCGCACGTGCGCTGTGCTTGGCTCATCACGGTGTGCACTGTGTTGTCTGTGGATTCGACTTTGAGTCTCGGTACGGAGAATTAGGCAAGGGGTACATCCATGTTCATCACATTGTGCCGCTGTCGCAGACTCGGGGTGAATATGAAGTCGATCCAGTAAACGACTTGCTTCCTGTTTGTCCGAATTGCCACGCCATGATCCACAGTACACGTCCGGAACGTACAGTGGAGCAGATAAGGGAGTCGCTAATGGACGCGAACAAGGTGTAGAACAAGCCCCTTGAGTGGGCAGGACTCCATTGATAATCTGTTTACTCTTTATAGTCCCGCCTGCCACTCAGGGGCAGCGTTGGGCAGAAAGGGGATCTACTGCATATGAAAACCCATGTCACTTTCCTCTCGGAAGGATTCAATAAAATCGAACGAAAGCCAAACTTCATTAACGATGACAATTTTGGCGAAGATTTGGCTCAATGGATAATCGCTGAATTTAATAAATTTAAAGATATTTCAGCCGATCCGGAGCCGCTACAGGAAGACTGGGGGTGGCTCGTTTTTGTGTCTACCGAACAATTTTCCGGAAACATCGGCATGGGTTCTTATGAAGTCGGAACCTCTAATGGCGAGAAAGATGGATGGCTGTGTTTTTGGGATACGCCGAAAATGAAAAAACCATTCCTGTTCTTCGGAAAAGCAAAAGCTGCCGAATATAACTTACGAATCCAAGAGGACTCAAAAAAGATCCTGCTGCGGTTTCACGAGATAATTAGTGCATCACCCCGCATTTCTCAGATTCGTTGGCACGACGAGACAGATTTTAGAAAGGGCAATGAAGACAGTTGGACATCAAAGCCTCTTTAATGATATGGAGGATACTGTGATGGCACTGAAATATTTGTCAAACGGCATAAAGCTAACGCAATGTAGCAATGAAACTGACATTCGCCCAACAAGGTGATGCACCGGAGCCGGCTTCGCCGGCCCGGTGATCTTAGTCGTTCGGCGGACGGGATAAGCTAATAGCAACTGACTAAATCCGACAGACACCAAAGGAGATATCTTCATGCCGGACTACACCACCCGCATCACCCTCGCCAACCAA
>JBILTQ010000611.1:0-2617 GCA_044371435.1 Pirellulaceae bacterium
CACGACCCGCCGGCATCCGCTCGACGAGGGCGCGGGTGAGGTCGTTGCGCAACCGAGCAGCCGACGCTGCATCGGGCAGGTGACGGTGCAGCTGGTCGAGGTCGGCCGCCACGTCGTCATCTGTAGCAGGGGCGGGCAGGCCGAGCAGTTCGTGGCACAGATCGCGCACCGTGGCGCGCAGGCATTGAAGCGTGTCGGGATGTGACGCAGGGACGATGCAGTAGCCGCGCTCGGCGAACTCGACATCGACCAGATCAGGCATCGAGCAAGTGAGCTGCCGGGTGGGGGGAGTTCGCCGACCGGCTGGCCTCGATTCCCTCGCGGATGAGCCGCACCGTGGTCTCGAGATGCACCTTCAGCGCCCGGGCCGCAGCCTTGTGGTCGCCGCGGGCGAGACCCTCGATGATGAGTCGGTGTTCGGAGTCGGCGGCGTCGTGCCGATACAGCAACGACAACCGCTGGTAGCGCGCCGAGTGGAGCCACAGTTGCTCGATCAACTTGATCCGTCGCGGCGAGTTGGCCTTGCCGTAGATGGTGAGGTGGAGTTCGCGGTTCAACTCGATGACCGTGGCCCGGTCGCCTCGACGGCTCGCCTTGTCGGCCAACGTGAGCAGGCGCTCGAGACGACGGATCTCGGCGGCGCTGAACGGTGCTGCACGGCGCAGGGTCTCGCACTCGAGCTCGATCCGGATGGTGTACAGATCGTCGAGGTCGTCCATCGACAACGGCGTCACCCACGCGCCGCGATTGTGTACGAAGGTGACGAAGCCCTCCGATTCGAGCACCCGCAGGGCCTCGCGCACCGGGATGAAACTCGTGCCACACGCCTCGGCGATCACCTTCGGCAGCAGCTTCGACTGCGGCGGGAACGACCCGTTGATGATGCCCTCGCGGACGAATGCGAGCACCTGCTCGACGCTGCTGTCCTCCGTGATCGACTCTCGCTGCTCCATGCCACCCATCCCGTTTCGCGGAAAGGAAACTATACGGTCACCGGCGGCTGCCGATGAGAGGTGGGGCGCGCCGCCTCGAAGGCGTGGGCGATGGACAGGGTGAGCGCGTCGGTGCCCGATCGCGTGGCGATCTGCAACCCGATCGGCAGACCGTCGCGGTCGAAGCCGCACGGCACGCTGATGGCGGGTTGACCCGACAGGTTGAACGGTGCCGTGGTGCGCACATACGACACCGAGATGTGCTCGGCCAGGTCGCCGTACACGTGCTCGCTCTCGCTCGACGGCGAGGCCGTGGCGGGAAGCGTGGGACTGAGCAACCCATCGAAACGTCGCTCGGCCATCGTTCGTGCGATCTCGCGAGCGATGAGCACCCGCGCCCTGCTGGCACGGTGGTGGATCGCGCGGGGGGCCACGGCGCCGGCGACGAGCAAGGTACGGATACCGGGGTCGATGTCGTCGGGCCGTTCGCGCAGCGACCGAGCATGGTGCGCAAATGCCTCGAGCGGGATGATGCCGAATTCGGACGCCAACGTGTGGTCGAGCGCATCGATACGCACCGGTTCGCACACCGCACCGAGCGACCGCAGCAGGTCGACCGCAGCATGGAATGCAGCCTCCACATCGGGCTGCATCGGGGCGAACGGGGCATCAGTGAGCACACCGAAGCGCATTCCCGCGATGTCGCGGCCCAGCAGCGCAGCGTGATCGACCGTTCCGCCGGTCATGGCCGTGAGGGCGTGGGCGCAGTCGGCCACGGTTCGGCCGAGCGGACCGAGGTGGTCGAGCGACACCGAGAGCGGCTCGACACCGACGAGGCTCACCAGGCCATACGTGGGCTTCAGACCCACCGTGCCGCACAGCGCAGCCGGAATGCGGATCGAGCCTCCCGTGTCGGAGCCGAGGCCGATGGGCACCAGGCCGGCACCAACCGCTGCCCCCGAGCCACCGCTCGACCCGCCGGGTACACGGCTGATGTCCCACGGATTGGCGGTCGGTGCCGTCACGACACCGCAGGCGAGTTCATGGGTGGCGGTCTTCCCCGCCACCAGCGCACCGGCCGCGCGCAGGTGGCGGACCACCTCTGCGTCGTGGTCCTTCGGCGTGTCGGCGTAGAGCGGCGAACCGCAACGGGTGGCGAAACCGGCCACGTCGACGATGTCCTTCACGCCGACGAGCACCCCGTGCAACGGACCGCGATCGACTCCCGCAGCAAGATCGGCGTCGGCCCGGTCGGCCTGGGCCAGGAGATCGTCGGCATCGACCGCCACGAAACTGTGCAACTGCACATCGAGGCGTGCTTGTTCGTCGAGGAACCGTTCGGCCACGTGCCGGACCGTGGTGGCGCCCGACCTGATCGCTGCGCCTATCTCTGGGACGGAACGGGTCATCGGGGGTCCTCGGCGTCGAACGGAACCGGGGCGCCCGGATCGCCCTGACCGACGAAGTCGTCGAGTCCTCCGTCGACCGCGAGTCGGTCGGCCAGATCGGTGGCGATCGCGTCGACATCGAACAGATCGCCCTGCAGGCCGGCTGCTGCCAGGCCGTCGGCGACGAGTCGGTGCACCGCAGTCGCGTGATCAGCCATGGGGAACCACCGCGATGATGTCGACCTCCATCAACAGCCCGGGCAGACCGAGCGACGCCACCTGCACTGCCGTGACCGC
>JBILTQ010000128.1:0-13186 GCA_044371435.1 Pirellulaceae bacterium
CGTTACATTCGCGAGCATCGCTGCACGCAAGAAGAGTTAGCCAATCGCCTGAAGCTCGATCGCTCGACCGTCACCAACTTGATGCGATTGCTGGAATTACCCAAGCCCATCCTGGCTGCGGTCGAAAAGGAACAGCTCTCGGCCGGTCATGCCAGAGCTATCCTGTCGCTGGGCACGGAAGAACAACAGCTCGAGTACGCGAGGCGGATCCAAACGGAAGGTTGGAGCGTACGGGAAACCGAACATCGTGTGGCCGAACAAGTAGCGAGCGAGGAGGCCGAAGAACAAGGCTTGTCGGGATTAGCCACCCGTGCCAAGACTGCAGCCCGAGCTAAGAGCGAGCAACTGGCAGCCCTGGAGACCACTTTGAAGCACCGCCTGGGAACACACATCGACATTCACCAGAGCTCGCGAGGGCGGGGGCGGATCGTGATTCATTTTTCCAACCGCGACGAATTCGAGCGACTCCATAGCCTGCTGGAAAACAGCGATGGCGTTGCTGCGCGTGTCGCCTAACCCGCGAAACGACCTCCTATGGACTTCGGTTCACCCTGGCTATGGCTGTTATGGCTGGGAGCGCTGCTGGCAGCAGTCGCTTGCCTGATAAGGCAAGCCAGGATTCTGCGCGGCAAGCTGCAAGCCAAATTGAGTGATTACGTGAGCGACCAATCCGCCGCCATCCAACAAAAGCGCGAGATGCTCGGCGAATTTCGACGGCGAGCCGAATTGACTAGGAAGATCCTGGCCGAGCGGCAGGCTCAAGAGGCGCGCGTGGCCGAAGCGGCCGCGCAAGAGCAGCGATAAGCGGCGGGGGGGTATTTCCGTCATCCCTGGAGAAGCTTCGGCCCCCTCAGTCTCGGTTGGAACAGCCTGCGGCATCTCCACCCCGGACCGTCTTTGGCTGCGTTGAATGCATCAGCCCAGCCGGCCCTGGCCTGAAAAGGCCAGCAGCCTGGGGAAGCCACGGAATTGTGGGACGTCGACGCTTGGCCCCGGTCCTCACCGCTGGTCGATCGGATTATCATGAAGGCGTTGCCCGCCCTTCCCCTGCCGCGAGTAGATCATGCGACTATTTTCCTCCCTCCCCTCGTTCGCTCTCTTCGTCGCTTCCCTGCTGAGTTTCACCGGTTTGGAGGCGATCCCCAGCCGCCGCCTGGCAGCAGTCGACTCCCGGCCAAATATCTTGATGATCTATGCAGACGATTGGGGACGCTGTGCCAGCGCTTACGCCGGACTCGACGGTCCGGGAACATTCAATGACGTCGTGCACACTCCCAATTTCGATCGACTGGCCAAGGAGGGAGTCTTGTTTCGGCGGGCTTTCATCTCGGCTCCCAGTTGCACCCCCAGCCGCAGCGCGATCCTGAGCGGACAGCATTTTTGGCGGGCCGGTCGCGGCTCAATCCTGCTAGGAGCCGTCTGGGATCCGTCGCTACCCGCTTTCCCCTTGCTCTTGAAAGATGCCGGCTATCACATCGGCGAGACCTACAAGGTGTGGAGTCCAGGAACCCCCGGGGATGCACCGTATGGGGCTGGACAGTTTGCCTACGAAAAAGCCGGCAGCAACTTCAATCAGTTTTCTCAGTACGTGACCGCCAAGCATCGCGAAGGCTTGCCGATTGAGGAAGCCAAAGAGCAACTTTATGCCCAAGTCGAAAAGAACTTCGACGATTTCCTGAAAGCCCGACCAGGTAAGCAGCCTTTCTGTTACTGGTTTGGCCCAACGAATGTGCACCGGCAATGGATCCAAGGATCGGGTAAAGATCTGTGGCAAATCGAACCGGATGCGCTGCGAGGCAAACTTCCCAAATTTTTGGCGGATGTCCCGGTCATTCGCCAGGACTTCGCCGACTACCTCGGTGAAGTCCAAGCCTTGGACGCGGGTGTCGGCGTCCTCCTGAGAAAACTCGAAGCCATCGGCGAACTCGACGATACCTTGATCGTCATGAGCGGTGATCATGGCCCGCCGGGCTTCCCGCATGGCAAATGCAACCTTTATGACTTCGGGACGTCTGTCCCCCTGGCCATCCGCTGGGGCAAGGCTCCCGGGGGACGAGTGGTCGATGATTTGATCAGCACCATTGACCTAGCCCCGACCTTCCTGCAGCTAGCCGGACTTGAGATTCCGCCATCGATGCTGGGGAAAAGCCTGGCGGCTATTCTGCGTTCGAATGCCTCGGGCCGCATCAGCAACGACCGTGAGGCTGTTTTTATCGGGCGCGAGCGGCATGTCGACATGGCTCGGGCTGATTACAAGCCTTATCCACAGCGGGCGATTCGCACCCACGACTTCCTGTACATCATCAATTTTCGTCCTGATCGCTGGCCTTTGGGTGACCCGTTTCGTTTGGGTAGCGGTGAAACTCCTCCCAGCTCAAGGGAATTGACCAACAACACCTTCGTGACTTTTCCAGATGATGATGCCGGTCCCGCCAAAGCTTGGCTGGTCGAACAGCGTCATTCAGCCGAATGGAAATGGCTCTACGAGGCTACCTATTTCAAGCGACCGCGCGAGGAACTCTATGATCTCAAGGCCGATCCGGATCAGATGACCAATGTGGCGGGAGATCCACGGTACGCGGCTGTCCAGCGAGAGTTGAATCAGCGGCTCCTCGACGAGCTTCGACAGACCCGGGATCCACGGATGGTCGATGATGGCCGTTTCTTCGAAACCCCACCCATGTCGGATCCTGTCCCGGCCAAAAAGGCCAAGAAAAAATGAGTCGCCTTCCCGCTTTGCTCCGCTTGGCTTGGTTGATTTTGATGTTGCTTGGCGGCTGGGGAATTCCCGGGTTGCCGACGGCTCGCGGCGATCGCCCGAATATTCTTCTGATCGTAGCCGATGACTTGGGATGGACGGATGTCGGCTGGCATGGCGGCCCATTTCGAACACCCCACCTCGACCTTCTTGTCCGGGAAGGAATCGAACTCGACCGCCACTATGTCCAACCGGTTTGCACGCCGACCCGCACGGCGTTGATGTCGGGACGTTATCCAGGACGGTTTGGTCCCCATGCCTTGGTTCCCCAGAATCTACGGGCCATGCCGTTAGGGACGGTAACCTTGGCTTCGGCCCTCCAGTCGCTGGGTTACCACACCTCCCTTTCCGGTAAGTGGCATTTGGGTTCCCTACCGGCCTGGGGGCCGAATCACTTTGGCTTTGATCGGAGCTACGGAACGTTGACTGGGGCAGCCGATCCCTGGACGCACAAGTATCGTCGTGGCGAATATGAAGAGACCTGGCATCGCGATGGTCAGCTCTTCCATGAAACCGGGAACGTCACCGAATTAGTCGCTGCGGATGCTGTCCAACGGATCCAGGAGAAAAAAACTCCTTGGTTCATCTATGTCCCCTTTCATGCCGTCCACACCCCCGTCGATGCCCCCGAGCAATACAAGGAGCTATACCGAGGAGTTCGCTTCGATAGCGATGAAATCAAGCACGATTCGCGGCTACGATTGGCAGCAATGGTATCGCAGTTGGACGCCAAAGTCGGAGAGCTGATGTCCGCGGTCAAAGCTACTGGTCAGCAAGACAATACGCTGGTTATCTTCACCAGCGACAACGGCGGCATTGAATCGGTAAGGAATGCCTATGTCGGAGAGATCGCCGATTCCCCTTTCAATAGCGAGAATGATCCCCTGCGCGGACAGAAAGGGACCCTTTATGAGGGGGGCATCCGCGTCGCGGCCTTCGGCTGGTGGCCAAGGCATTGGCCGTCACGGAAATTTTCCCAGCCGATGCATGCAGTCGATTGGTTCCCCACCCTGTCGGCTATCGTCGGTTACGGGCAAGAGGTTAGTCTCGCCTGGGATGGAATCGACCTGTCTTCAGCCTTGGCTGGTTCGGCGGCCGTCCCCACCTCGCGCCCCATCTATATCGCCTCGCAAAACGGTCGCGCTTTGATCGCTGAGGATTGGAAGATCATCGACATGAATAACAAGCCACCGGAACTCTATGACCTCGCTCGTGATCCCTATGAAAAGGACAACCTGGCTGATCGAGAACCCGCCAGGCTGGAAAAGCTCCGGCGACTGCTGGAAGCCCAGACCTCGCTGGATAATCCCTCGGTACCGGCTGACCTGGCTGGGAGGAAACATTGATCGATTTTCGAGCCGTGGCCCAAGCTCGTCCCTATCCTTCGTTTTGAAAGAGAGAACTCATGTCGCTTGCGATTCGCTGGCTGACCATCGCCCTTAGCCTTATACCTCTTGCGGGCGTAGGGTCCGGATTGGGAGCTGAACTGAAATTGGCTTGCTTGTTCGCCGATCATGGGGTCTTGCAGCGCGATAAAGCGGTTCCGGTTTGGGGATGGGCGGAAGCTGGTCAGGAGGTGACGGTTTCCTTCGCCGGCCAAACCAAGACAACCAAGGTTGAAAGCGATGGGAGATGGCGGGTGCAGCTCGACCCGATGCCAGCCAACCAGACCGGTCAGGTTTTATTGGTACGTTGCGGTCAGGAATTGCGAGAGATTCATGATCTCCTGGTAGGTGAGGTTTGGTTAGGGGCCGGGCAATCGAATATGGCGATGACTGTCAGCCGGGCCCGGAATTTCGAGCTGGAGAAAGCCCAGGCGGAACTACCGTGGATCCGTCATTTCAAGGAGGTCTCAACCGCCGCTGCAAGCCCGCGCGAGGATGGCCAAGGGACTTGGGAGGCCTGCTCGCCGGCAACCGTCGGCTCCTTCTCGGCTACCCTCTATTTCTTTGGCCGAGCCCTTTCTGAAGAACTCCACGTCCCTATCGGTTTGATCAATTCCTCGGTCGGCGGCACACCCATCGAATCCTGGATCGACGCTGGTCTACAACGGGCCCAACCAGAACTGAAAGAATTCTTCGAGTCCCACGTCGCTAACGGTGCGGCCTTCGATGAGGCCGCCGCCAAGGCCGCTTATCAAAAGTCCTTGGAACGCTGGGAACAAAGCCGCCTCAGGGCGAAGAACCAAGGTAAACCGCTTCCGGCTCGCCCTCGCGATCCTGTTGCCTTATTTCATCGCAAGCATGATATCGGCGGTCTGTTCAACGGGAAAATTGCGCCGCTCATTCCGTATGCAATCCGTGGTTTTCTCTGGTACCAAGGCGAAGCCAATGCCCATCCCGGTGTCAGCCAGTATTACCAGTACCAACTCCCGTTGCTGGTTCAGGACTGGCGTCGTCGCTGGGGAGAGGAACTGCCGGCAGCGTGGGTGCAGCTTCCCGGCTTCGTTCGAGAGGGCGAGGACTGGATGGTGGTACGCGATGCGATGCTCAAAACCCTGCGCTTGCCTCGGACGGGGATGGCGATCACCACCGATATCGGCGAGGCTAACGATATCCACCCGCAAAACAAACAAGAGGTAGGCAGACGACTAGCTCTCTGGGCCCAAAGCGAAGCCTACCATCTCCAGGTTCCGGCAAGCAGTGGTCCGATTCCGATCGAGAGCACCGTCCAGGGCAACGAGTTCCGCGTGCGATTTCGCCACGCCGAGGGTGGGCTCAAAGCTCTCGACGGCGACCTCGACGGTTTCTTGATCAGCGGCACGGATAACCTCTGGAAGCCGGCTCACATCCGCATCGCTGGAGATGAAATCTTTGCCTCACATCCAGAAGTTGCCAGCCCGCAGAGCCTACGTTACAACTGGGCGGATCTGCCCGATGGTGATTTTGCCAACGGATTCAACCTTCCTGCCACCCCCTTTCGCCTCGATGCGCCTCGATAGTCACCATCACTTCTGGAATTATCTTCCGAGCGAGTATCCCTGGATTGACGACCAGAAGAAATCGCTGCAACGGGATTTTGGACCGCCGGAACTCCAGGCGGTCGTGGACCCAACCGGGATCGATCGGGTCATCTCCGTTCAAGCGCGGCAAACGCTGGAGGAAACGCGATGGTTGCTTGAAATCGCCGAGCAACACTCGTTGGTGGCGGGAGTTGTTGGCTGGGTGCCGTTGGTCAGCGAGGAACTCCGGGGCTTGCTCGAACGATGGACCAAACATCCTAAACTTAAAGCTGTCCGGCATGTGGTTCAGGATGAACCCGACGATCGTTTCTTGCTTGGGGATGCCTTCCAAAGAGGCATCAAGACACTCAACGACTTCGGGTTGGTATACGACATCTTGATTTTTGCCAAGCACCTGGAGACGACGATCGAATTCGTCGATCGCCATCCCCAGCAAGCCTTCGTGCTCGACCATATCGCCAAACCCACCATTCGCCGCAATGCCTTCGATCAAGCTTGGGCCAAGCACATCCGGGAATTAGCCAAGCGTGACCAGGTTGCCTGTAAATTCTCGGGGGTGGCTACCGAGGTCCGGGAAAACGACTGGGACATCAACCTGATCCGTCCTTACTGGGAGACGGTCCTGGAGGCCTTCGGTCCCCGGCGGCTGATGTTTGGTAGTGATTGGCCGGTCTGTCTGCTGAAGACTGACTACCGCCGCTGGGTACAAACCGTCGAAAAGCTCACGGCCAGCCTTTCCACCGACGAGCAAGAGTGGTTTTGGAAATCGACCGCGACCCAATGGTACCACTTGGATCCGCTCACCTGAGCGATTTCCGGGAGACAGACAAGCTTTATCCACTCCTTTGGAACCGGTCTTGAGGTCGATATAATCGGGACCGTGATCTAAGCCCGGCCGATGCAGGGCCGCTCGGTCAAGGGTGCTTCGTCCGCGGGTGCGGGGCTTTGTATCCAGTCTCGATTCGATTGTTCGAGACAGCCCGACGGCGTCCACGGCCTTGTCGCCCAGCGATTCCCCTTTTGGATTTTGAAAAGCGAATGAAAACCGACGAACTACGTGAAAAATACCTCAGCTTCTTTCAGTCCAAAGGCCATCATCGACAAGCCAGTGACGTGTTGGTTCCCACCTGGGACCCTTCGGTGCTGTTTACCCCGGCTGGTATGAATCAGTTCAAGGACCACTTCCTCGGCAAGGTGAAATTGGAATTCACCCGCGCCACTACCTGTCAAAAGTGCCTGCGAACCGGCGATATCGACAATGTCGGCCGTACCGCCTATCACCATACCTTTTTCGAAATGCTGGGCAACTTCAGCTTCGGCGATTATTTCAAAACGGAAGCCATCCACTGGGCCTGGGAATTTCTTACCGATAAAGCTTGGCTAGGGATCGACCCTCATCGCCTTTCGGTTACCGTCTATAAAGACGATGATGAAGCGGCCAATATCTGGCATGAAAAGATCGGTCTTCCGACACAGCGAATCAGTCGGATGGACGAGGATGAAAACTTTTGGCCGGCGAGCGCTCCCAGCCAAGGCCCGGACGGCGTCTGCGGCCCCTGCAGTGAGATCTATTTTCAGCTCGACAACGGCAAGGCGGTTGAAATCTGGAATCTGGTTTTCACCCAGTTCAATCGCATTGGTCAGCCTCCGAATAACTTGCGACCGCTACCGAGCAAGAATATCGATACGGGGATGGGACTGGAGAGAACTGCCAGCGTACTGCAAGGTCAACCTAGCAACTTCCATATCGATATCCTGTTCCCGATCGTTCAGGCTGCCGCCGAAGTCTGCGGCGTTCCTTATCAGTACGACAGCGACGCCGGCCGTCGCTTGCGGCGGATCACGGACCACGTACGGGCATGTACTTTCGCCATCCATGAAAATGTTTATCCAGGTCCCAAGAAAGCTCGCTATGTCATCAAACGATTGCTGCGGCGCGCTGTGCTGGATGGACATCAGCTTGGGATGCGAGATCCTTTCCTCTATCAACTAGTGCCGATGGTCGCCGAGATGATGAAAACTCCTTATCCTGAGCTGGGCGATACGATCGATCGTGTCGCCCAGGTAATGAGGCGGGAGGAAACCGATTTTTTCAATACGATCGACGGCGGCTTGGAACGGATCGAGCGACTATTCTCCGATATGCAAAATTCTGGCAGTTCCCTGGTCGACGGTCGGGAAGCGGCCAACCTTTATCAAACGTTCGGGGTTCCGCCCGAACTCCTGCAGAACCTGGCTACGGAGCACAACTACCATTTCGATTGGGATGGTTACAAGGCAGCCATGGCCGAACATGAAGAGATCAGTGGTGCCGAGCAAAAAGAGCTATTCCAAACCGGACCGATCGAGCAATTGAAGGAAACCATCCAGCGGAGCGACTTCCTTGGCTACGAGACAACGGTTGCTGAAGCCACCATCCAAGGGATTATCGTCGGCCCCCCCAAAGCCGACACCTTGGTCCAAGCTTTGGTCGGCCCCGGCGATTCGGAGACCATGGTGCGGGTGGTGCTCGATCGCACCCCTTTCTATGGAGAAAGTGGTGGACAAGTTGGTGACCGAGGTCGCTTGCAAGGAACTGGCTTTGTTTTCGAAGTCGATGATACGCAGCGGGCTGGTGAGCTTCTGGTTCATTATGGTCGCCTGATCACGGGTGAAATGAAAGTCGGGATGGCGATACAGGCGGAAGTCGATGTAGCCAACCGCGACGCAATCCGCCGAGCCCACTCGGCGACACATATCTTGCATCATGCCTTGCAAAAAATTCTTGGCTCCCATGCGCAGCAGCAAGGGAGCAAAGTCGACAGCGATTGGCTCCGCTTTGACTTTAGTAACCAGGATGCGTTAAGCGATGAGCAACTGCGTGAGATCGAATCGATAGCGAATACCCGCGTTGCCCAGGCCCAAGCCATCGCCTGGAAGCTGGTCCCGCTGGCAGAGGCCCGAAAAGCGGGCGCGATGATGCTTTTCGGTGAAAAGTATCCTGACCCCGTCCGGATGGTCAGCATGGGGGATTTTTCCAAAGAGCTCTGTGGCGGTACCCATTTGACGAATACAGACCAGGTTGGCTTGATTGAAATTCTAGGGGACGAGAGTGTCTCCGCCGGAGTAAGACGCATCTCGGCCCTGACCGGGTTGAAAGCCACCGCGCAGCGGCAGCGCAACCAGGAGATCGTGACGCAGACCTGCCGACTGCTTGGTTGCCAGCTAGACACGGTCGTCGATAAGCTCGCGGAGCTTGCCACAGCCGTTCGTAAGCTGAAAAAAATGGCGACGGGAAGCGGCAAAGAAGCCCCTCCAGCTCGCGTCGGTACAGCCGGCGATGGATTGACGATCGACCTCGGGCAAGCCGAATATCTCAAGGTCCGTTCGGCCCTTAGGCAGCTGGCTCGCATCGCTAATGTCGCGTCCGAAGAAGTCCCCGCCAGGGTAGAAAACCTGCTGGCCGAGCAGGATCACCTTCATCAGCAGCTCGCTAAAATAGCGGTCGGCGGCTCCCTGACCGTCGAGGACCTCTGGAAACACGCGGAAGTTGTCCAGGGCGTGCATCTGATCGTCGCCGAGACCCCCGGCGCCAACCTTGGTCTGATGCGACAATGGATCGATCAGCTCCGTAAAGCTCCACGGGAGCTACCGGTGGCTGTCCTCCTCGGAGCTGCGGATGACGAGGGGAAGGTAACGCTGATAGCCGGACTTAGCCCAAGTCTCGTCGAACAAAAGCGCAGCGCCGGGAAATGGATTGGCCCGGTGGCTGCCGTCGTTGGCGGCGGAGGGGGTGGGAAACCGGATCTGGCGCAAGCTGGCGGAAAAGATCCCACGAAACTGGCTGAAGCGTTGGCCTTAGCCAAGAAGGTCTGGGCTGACTCCTAGATGAAGCTCGCATTCCACAGGGCGTCTTCGTTTTGAACAAAGCACCCAAACGCCGGTCGCCCGCTAACGCCCATGCGCAGCCTGGTCGCCTCCGTATCATCGGAGGAACCATGCGATCGCGAATGCTCGAATTCACTACCGATCCGCGAACCCGTCCGATGAAGGATCGTACCCGCGAAGCCGTCTTCAATTTGCTTGGCGGCGACTTGAACGGCTATCTCGTGGCTGATCTTTTTGCCGGTTCCGGGGTACTTGGATTCGAAAGCCTATCGCGTGGTGCTGGCCACGCTTTGCTGATCGAATGGTTGCGTCCAGCCGCGCGGGAAATCGCTAGCAATGCTGAACGACTGGCAGTGACCGATCGCACTACGATCGTGACAGCCGACACCTTCGCTTGGGCTGAGCATCTCCCGCAACAACTCACCAACATCGATCGCGAGTTGGGATTAACTCCGTCGCTACCCTGGTGCGTTTTTATCTGCCCCCCCTATCGCTTCTGGGAAACGGAGCGTCTACCACTCCTGACCTTAATCCAGCGTTGGCTCGAAGCCATCCCGAGCCACTCGACGATGGTCCTCGAATTGGATGAGACAACTCCGCTGGAGATCCTTCCGGCCGAGATCGGCTGGCGGGCACGAAGCTACCCACCGGCTGTTATCGCCATCGGCGACAAGTCCTAGTCATCAACTCCCTCCAGCATGGGAATTCCAGCGCTCATATGGATTCAGCCCGAATCACTTCATCGGCAGCCTGGTGGCCACTGCGGATCGTTCCCTCGATACTAGCTATCTCGAGATAATCGCCACAGCAATGAATTCCGTCCCGATCCAAGCGCCTGCTTGCCTTCAAAGCTTGTGGTGACTGGTCGGGCAGGGCGTGTGGAATCCGGTAAGCTCGCAGGAACCTCCAACCATCGACCCGCTGACCAAACCACTCCCGCAACTCCTGGCCGACACGCTCGACCGTGTCCTGGGTCTCCCCTGGAGGAATCCCAACGGTCGAAACTGACAACAACACCCGGCCAGGTGGAGCATAGCTCGGCTGAGCAAAACTCGGGAAACAAAGATTGTTGATCAGACCGCATGGATCCCCGTTGAGGACCAGCGTCGCCTCACACCAGGGAGGATTGGGAGCCTCGAAATAAAGGCACAATGTGGCTTGATCCGCACAGCCGCCCGGCAACTCGACCCCCAACAGTCGATGGGCCGCCACACGGTCGGTGGCCACGATGATGTGTGGGGCTATCAATCGTTCGCCATTGGCCAAAATCACGCAACCTGGTTCTACTCGTAACGCTGGCGTCGCTAACCGTATATCCCCGCCGAGGTCAGCCGCGACTTGCTCGGGAATAGCCTGCATACCCTGGGCAGGTAAAGCGGCCCATCCTTCGCTAAAAGCCTTGAACACAAACTCCATCCGCCGCGACGAGGTGACCAGGTCCGGATCGAGGAAAATCCCGCCGAAGAAGGGCCGAAAGAAGGCATCGATCATCTCGGAAGAAAACCCCCAAGCCTCCAACCGCTGACGGGACGATGACTCCGGAGCGGCGGCTAACTGCGACTCCGTCGCCTTGAGCATCCGACGGCGGAACTCCCACAGACGGTATTTATCCACGAAAGAGCCAATCGGCGCTCGGAGTGTCCCGATGAGATGTGGCAAGCAATCGACCCAATTGGACCGCAACGGGTCTGCCCATCGCCAGAACCGGCGATGCCGACGAATCAAAGCCCCTGCCGGCAGCTTCTTCAAGGCGAGTGATTCCAAGTCGAGTTCTCCCCCAGCCGTGGCATAGGCGGTCAAGTAGACCTGGAATCCATGATCGAGAATAAAGCCCTCCACAACATCGCTCTGAATACGCCCGCCCACCCGACTCTGCGCCTCAACCACCACGACCGACCAGCCGCGCCGTTTCAGTCGACGGGCGGCTGTGAGACCAGATAATCCAGCACCTACGACGACAGCTTTCTTCATCATCAACCCATGGATATCAAAGCTTTAAACACGACGCTTGGTCCCTCTCCAGGATTTTAGCCGATCGGGAAACCAAAAAACGCTTGACTCATGCCTACCATGCTTCCAGTAAGGTTTCGATCCCAGGTTTGAAAGCCCGTCCGGGATCGAGGATTCGTCGATGAGATTATCCGGCGTCGGATGGTCTGTTCGTTGCCGCCGACGCTGGCGTCACGGTTGTTAGCACGAGTCTTTTTGGTCCACGGGTTGTCGTTGGTGAAGAGGAAGAGGAAAAAATGAAGATGTTTTCGATGCTGATGGGTTCGTTGTTGAGCGCCGTGTTGGTAGTCGGTCAAGCGACCGCTGAGAACCCGGCGACCAAGTCGGTCGTGGAAATCGCGGCAGGAAATGCTGACTTCAGCACCCTGGTCGCCGCCGTCAAAGCAGCCGGTTTGGTGGACACGTTGTCAGGCAAGGGGCCATTCACGGTGTTCGCCCCCACCAATGCAGCCTTCGATAAAATCGACAAGGGGACCTTGGAATCGCTGCTGAAGCCAGAGAACAAGGATAAGCTGGCCGCAATCCTGACTTATCACGTCGTCGCTGGCAAAGTCATGGCCGCAGATGCTGTCAAGCTGGACAAGGCCAAAACCGTTCAAGGCTCAGACTTCGCGATTAGCCTAAAGGACGGTAGTGTTTTCCTCAACGGTAATTCGAAAGTGGTGAAGACGGACATCGTCGGTTCCAACGGCGTTATCCACGTGATCGACACGGTGATCATGCCGCCGGCCAAGTAGTGTGCATCTCCGCGTTGGAGTCCATACCGAGCATTGCTGGGAGGAAGGATTATGATCCTTCCTCCCTTTTTTGCTAGCCAGCCTTGCTCACCCGGCTGGTACGGGGAACCATCGGACTCAGGCAAGCGAGCGCGAAACATCGGTACGATAAGCAACCAGTGCCGGTATGATTCCCGCGAGGATACCGATCAGAATTAGCCCGGGAATCATCCACAGTTCATTCGGATGTAGGTCCCAAAAGTTGATGCGTACCCCAGTCCGGCCCTCAACCATGGGACTTAGGCCAGTCGCCAAAGCATGGCCAGCCAGCCAGCCTAACAAACCGCCCCCAATCGCGATCAAGCAAGCCTCCCCAAGAATGATCATCATCACAGTATCGCGCGATGCCCCTAATGCCCGCATCACCGCGATATCACGCGTGCGCTGATTCATGCTGTTGTAGATGCTCACCAAGATGCTGATAGCGCTGACAAGGCAGACCAGCAAAGTCAGGGCTAGCAAAGCCCATTGCACCGGTTCAATGTACATTTGCAACAACCCTCCGATTTCTCCGATCGGCGACACCGCCTGCGCATGAGGGGTTTTGTTGATCTGCTTCTGAAGATTCTGCACGAACAACGATTGGCTACGAAACAAGATAGCCGTAACTTCACGTTTCTCGATCGGTAGGCGTTTCAATTTCGCTGATGATGCTGGTAAACTCTCCTGGCCAGCTGTCGGTGAAGCGCTCTTGGCTGCTCGCTTCTCCAACCCCGACTCCTCGTCCCGCTCGGGGGCCGCATGCCCTTCGAGCAGATAGAAACCTTCGAGATTGATGAATGCCGCTCGATCGTTTGGTGTCCCTGTTGCCTT
>JBILTQ010000075.1:0-17687 GCA_044371435.1 Pirellulaceae bacterium
CGACGGTGAAGCCTTGCTGATGAACATCGCTCCCCTCGCCGTGGGAAGCTTGGATTTGATCGCCAACTTTCAATTGCAGTTCGCGAGCGACTTCGGCCCCAATCACCGCTTCGAAGAAACCATGCTCGGGGGAGTCCTCGACGAAGTTACGGCCGGCCGCAAACTCATACTCCTGATCATTGGTGTCGCCATGCCGCAATAAGGCAAAGAAGTCGGGCGTGGTCGCCACGGCCCGAAACCGGCCGACGTAGTCACCCAAACAAATGGGGATCGCAAAGCCATTGTTGGCAAACATGGCGTAGAGCCCAGGACGCTCGGGGTCCTTGAGAACCCCACCAAGCTTGGCGAATGCCTGCTGTCGCTGGTTGCCCGGAAGGAACTCGAGGAAGTAGCTATACTTCAGATTCTCGATCGGTTTGCTGAGATAGTAGACCGAATTGAAGACGAGCTGCGTCGAACTGCCTTTGGAACCGATGACGAGATTATAGCCGACATTGCTGTTGCGCTGCAGCGACTGGTTGATGACGCTTGAAATCGTCATCACCAACACCGTCAAGGCAACTCCCAACGCCATGGAAAGCATGGTCAAGTTGCTGGCCAGAGCTCGATAGCACAAGTTTCGCCAAGCTATATACAGGAGGTTCATAAGGCAGCACTGGTACTTGCGACGGAACGATTCAGTTTTTCCAATAACTCGACCCGATCAAATTGGCTGGCGATCTGGTCCGAGTGGGTCACCAGCAAGAGGGCGACGCCTTCATCGCGACAGACTTCCCGCAACAGATCGATAATCCGCTGCTGATTGGCTGGATCGACGTTGGCCGTTGGTTCGTCGGCCAGCAGTAGCTTGGGCTGATTCGCCAGCGCGCGGGCAACCGCGACTCGCTGTTGCTGGCCGACCGACAGTTGCGACGGTCGATAATGGACTCGTTCGGACAGCCCTACACGATGCAGCAACTCCTGGGCGCGATGGCTCGGGCGTTGGCCTCGACCGAAAGACATTCCTAAACGCACGTTTTCCAAAGCCGTGAATGCCGGCAGGAGATTGAACGTTTGAAACACGTAACCGATTTTCGCAGCCCGTACGCGGTCGCGGCCAGCTTCGCTCATAGCGGTCAAATCGACGCCGTCGATAACAATGCGACCTTCATCCGCCTTGGTAATACCCGAAATCAGATGGAGCAGGGTAGTCTTTCCCGACCCGCTTTCACCCCGCAAAACCACCTGTTCTCCGGCCAACAACTCGAAATGCGGTACGTCGACCACCACCAGTCGCCCCCCCATCGGCTGTGGGAAGCTTTTCCGAAGCTTATCGATTATCAGCATGGATCACCCTGTCTTTCGGCGCAACGCTCGTTGCATCTCGCGCTGCGCATCGTTTTTCTTCAATACTTCGCGTTTATCGTGAGTCTTCAAGCCACGGCATAACCCCACGACACACTTGGCAAGCCCTCGTTCGTTGAAGTACAGCTTGAGTGGTACCAGCGTCAAACCCTTTTGACTGGCTTTGCCGCTCAGCCGGAGCAACTCTCGGCGATGCAAAAGCAATTTTCGAGCGCGTGTCGGTTCGTGATTCCAGTAGCAGGCTGGTTTGTATTGGCCGATATCACAGCTGATCAGCCATAATTCTCCGTCGCGCAGACGAGCATACGCTTCGTCCAGGGAGCACTTACCATCGCGCAAGCTCTTGACTTCGCTACCGTGAAGGGCCAAACCGCACTCGACGGAGTCAAGAACTTCATAACGATGCCGAGCCTTCCGGTTTTCGGCGACCATGCGATGCGTTGGCCCCGTCGTTGGCGGCTCCCTCTTTTTGGTTGCTTTCGTGGCTTTGGCGGGAGCGGTAGGTTGTGGCTGCTTCTTGGACACGGAACGGATTTGACCAACAAGACGGGGATAACGGCCAGGCGGATGGTGTCGAAAAGTCTGATTGTCCGGGGAGCTCAACGGCTTGCCAAGGGCTTTTCCCTTCTTCTTGGTGGCTGTAACACAAGAAAAAGCTGGTCGATTGTCAAGGATTTTTTGACAGCCATAAGACATAACCTAGGTTTTTCTGTTATTGCCAGGAAAGTCTCACGCCCTCGTCCCTTCCTTGTCTTCCATGCAGACCCCGACCACCCACGAAAATACCCAGCCCCAGGTGCCGGCATTGCCGCTACCGGCTGGCTCGTGGGATCCCCGACGAGCATTACCGAAGCCGCCAGCAGCTTCAATTATCGATGTTCGTCTGGGGGTCTATATGAGTCTCTTGGTCACGCTGCGGGCCAAGCATGCCCCGACAGCAGCCCACTGCGTTCGCGTGGCCCAAAGCCTCTCCGCCTGGGGGCTCTTCCATCGGCTACCTCAAGCGGAGCTAGCCGAAATCGAATTGGCGGGACTGCTGCACGACATCGGAAAAGTCGGTATTCCTGAACGAATCCTCCAGAAGCCGAGCCCGCTCCTACCGGAAGAGCGAACACTCGTCGAGATTCACTCCCAGGTAGGGGTCGAAATCCTCCGGGCCGCCGGAGTCAGACCAGCGGTGGTGGAATCGATCCGGCGATTGGGAATCTGGTTTGACCAGAGCAATCAGCACGGCGAAAAAGTGGAGTTACCAATTACCCAGCGGATCCTCTCCATCGTCGATGCCTTTGATTCGATGACCAGCGAGCAAACCTACCGGCGGGCGATGTCGCGAGACAAGGCGCTCGGAGAACTTCGACGGATGAGCGGACGCCAGTTTGACCCGCTGTTGGTCGATACTTTCGTAGAAACCGTGATGCATGCCGACCAGAATCTCCATCGGCTGGTTCAGGAAAGATGGCAGTCGATCGACCCCTCCCATTCCCTGATCCATCTGTTCGATAGCTCATTGTCCAGCGATTGCGGGGGAAGCACCATCATTCAATCGCTTAATAGCGTTTTTCATCGGAAGATGATGGATCACATGAATGACGGTGTCATCTTTGTCGATACCGAATTTCGTATTTTAGATTGGAACCAAGCCGCTGAACGGATCACCGGCGTCGCTCGTTCAGCCGTGCTTCACCTTCAATGGGAACCTGAATTGATCGGCCTGAGCGACAAACGTGGGCAAGCCATCGACCTCGCGTCTTGTCCAATCCGCGCTGCGTTACAAAGCGGTAAATCAGCGACCCATCGGTTCCGTATCCAGCCTCCCGACGGCCGGCATCTGAAAATCGAAGCCCAATTGATGCCGATTTTCGATGATCGCGGCATCTTACGCGGAGGAGCAATGCTGATGGGAGACGCCTCTGATCAAGCCGACCTAGAGGAGAGAGTGCTCGAATTGCACACTCAAGCCACGCAGGATCCGTTGACCAAGGTTTTCAATCGTGCTGAACTCAACCGTCGACTACCGCTTTTCGTCGAGTATTGTCAGGCGAGCGGGAAATGCGGCAGCGTGTTGATGTGCGATATCGATTTCTTCAAACGGATCAACGATACTTTCGGACATCCAGCCGGAGACGATGCCCTTCGTATCTTTGCAACCGTCCTTCAGAAAGAGGCGCGCGAGACGGACATTATCGCCCGCTATGGCGGTGAGGAGTTTGTCATCCTGTGCGATGCTTGCGATTTAGCCTCGGCCGTCGATATTGCTGAAGCCATCCGCTTGCGATTGCAGCGCACTCCCATCTCGGCCCTCAAAGGTAGATGCCTCACCGCCAGCTTCGGGGTAGCGGAGATCTTGCCGACCGATGAGGCCGAGTCCGCATTAGATCGGGCTGACCGGGCACTGCTTCGCGCTAAACAAACCGGGCGTGATCGCGTGATTTCGCTCGCCTGCACCAGTAGCGACTCGCGATCCCATCAGGCCGTTGAAATCTATGAGACCGGGGCCCAAGCCGCCGTCTCGCTGAAGGGAAGGGGTTCCTGGCTTACTTGGATTCGCCGCGTCCCAGCGGAGTTTAGCCAGAAGAAAAACCAGCCGATCGTACAAGCTGAATTGCTCAGCCCCTTGCCGAGGGATATTATTCTCAAGAAGGTCAAGGGATTCCTGGATGAATGGTCGAGCCGGCCTAACGCCACGGATGAGAATACGCTGCAAGTTCGTATTGATTTCCGCTACGCTCCGCTCCAGCTTCGCAGCACCGACCGTCCCGCCATGTTCGAAATGAAGATTCGCTTTGAAGATGTCGAAGTGGCCGGCCATCGCTGCTCGGAAATCCTTCAGCGGCAGACACGGATTTTTCTGGAAATTACTTCTGTCCGTCGACGCGATCGCCGGTCGGCCGCTATCCTGGACCAAGCCAACCGATTGAAACGGAGCTTCCAATCCTTTGCCTCGACGACCGTCGTCGATGATGGGTTAAGGAACCGTATTATTCCTGCCTTTCGCCCCGATAGCGACGGCCGATAGATTTTTTCGGCCCCCTTCCAGCGATCCCCCTAGGGCGAGGCGAACCGCCACTGGGAGCGAAACCGCCGGCCCCACCTTCCGGCGAGAGTAATGAAACTCTCATGCTTACCGTCGGCGGGGGTTGGGAATCGCCAGTTCTTAGATAAACTTTAGTTGGGACCGCTCGCTACGATCCGCCGCAAACCAGCTTGGAGCAATATTCCGAACTCCAGCCGTAGACTGGTTTTCCCTGCGATCGCCGCTTCCGTTTGGCGGGGCGTCGGGTTGGCTGGCAGAGCAATACCGTACCGACGGTGACGACAGCATGTTGCTGGCTGTCCGCCCGGCCAAGCATCCGCTGAGTTTTCCCAGGAATATTTGGCAGGCGTCCCCTGCCTTCCCTAGCCAATCATCCAAAATGATCAAATCTCCCAGCCAACTGAAAAAAGCTGACGATCTCTTCGAAAAGAGCTCGATGAGCTTCGGTGAGCATCTTGAGGCCCTGCGAAAGTCGCTGGCCTGGGCCTTCCTTTTTTTAGGCGTCGGGATGGCGATCGGCCTGCCGATGGCCAATTGGGTAACCAATTACATCCAAACGCCCCTGCGTGTCTCGTTAAAACGGTACTACCACCAGAAAACTCTCAAGGAAATCGCCTTCAAAACCGATAAGCCGGTCCCGGAAGATTTCGCTGAGTGGATCGAAAAAAATGAGAGGTACCGACAAGACGTCGATGTCGATATCGAGGACCTCAAGCGGGCGATGGTCTTCGCGGACGGCGGAACAAGCGATGGGCTCGAGACGAGCAAAGCCTCGCTTTCGCCCGACCTAGACGTAAAACGGATGCGAACCATCCCGCTCTATTTCCCGGTCCAAACCGCCACCGAAGCCCTTGGCATGCAGGAACCCTTCATGATCTGGCTCAAGGCTGGCTTTGCTCTCGGTTTTGTCATTGCCAGCCCCGGTATCTTTTACTCGCTCTGGACTTTTATCGCGGCCGGTCTCTACCCGCACGAACGTCGTTACGTCTACATTTTTCTCCCGCTTGCGGTTGGCTTGTTTCTGGCGGGAGCTGCCTTGGCTTTCTTCGTCATCTTCCAATATGTCATCGATTTCTTGCTCAAATTCAATGATTCGATGGGGATCAACGCCGCCCCGCGACTCACCGACTACATGTCGTTCGCGCTGTTTCTACCACTCGGCTTTGGCATTTCCTTCCAGTTACCTTTGGCCATGCTGGCCCTGGAACGACTTGGCATCTTCAGCGTCAAACAATACATCTCCCAATGGCGGGCCGCGGTCCTGGTAATCGCGTTTATCTCCATGATTCTTACGCCGGCCGAGGTGATGAGCATGATCGGCATGTGTGTGCCGCTTATTGGGCTATACTTCCTCGGTATCGGCCTGTGCTACTGGCTGCCCAGGAAAGGCTCGCCGCACACCGGTTACGATCCGCAATAGCCCCCTTTACCGCAACTCATAGCACATGACCTTGTCTTGCTCGCGAAGATAAAGGCGACCGTTGGCGATGACCGGATACGCCCACGATTCCTTCTCTTGGAAAGCCGGCTGAAAGCTGCGAAGCAACTCTGGCTTCTCCGGGGTAGCTCGGTAGATCGCCACTGTTCCATCCTGAAAACGAAAGACGACGTGGCCATCCGCGTAGGCGACCGATGATTCACCGCTCGCTACGCCCCGCTCAGGCCCCCAAGCCACCTTACCGCTAGCCACCTCCAGGCAAATCGGTAAGCCCAAACCGTTCCCATGGCCACAATAGAGGTGGCCATCCACCAGCACCATTCCCCCATGCTTGTTCTGTAAGGTCTTCGCCTCGAGATAGTACACTTCCTGCAGGGACACTGTGTCCTCCCCTGCCGCTGTAAGCTTCAACAACGCCGAGCCAGTGTTGTAGCCGGTCGAACAGAAGATCTGATCCCCATCGATGATGACCGTCGGGATATTGGCTGTGCTGTTTGCCACCCGCGCATAACGCCACAAGACCTGTCCGTCCGAAGCACGCACCCCGATGACTCCACGACCGACCAACTGCACATATTGCTTCACTCCGCCGCCGTGGCTGATCACGATCGAAGCATAAGCCGCACCATCCTTGAGATTCTTCCCATTCTGGCTCTCGTCACCCATGGCCGGTAGTTTGGCCGCCCAGATTTCACGTCCGGTCAATTTATCGAGCGCTACCATCATTCCCTGCTCGCCGCCAGGCGTACACACGACCCGATCGCCATCAACCAGCGGTGACTCGGAAAACCCCCAGCCGCTCATCATCTTCCCTTGCCAATCATCAAAGCGGCGTCGCCAGATCGTTTGCCCGTCGCTGGCCTGCAAACACAGAATGCTGCCGTCGGAACTTACCGCATAAACGCGAGGTCCATCCACTGTCGGCGTGCATCGCGATCCTTTGTAACCATGCCGTGGCTCACCTTCACTGATCGGCTGAGACCACAAGACTCGGCCATCAGTCACCGCCAACGCCGTTAAGGCTTGGCGATTTCCCTGGTTCCCCGTGGTGTAGAGACGGTTGTCAGCAACTGACAGACTGGCGTAACCCGCCCCGACCCCTTCGGCCATCCACTTCAAGGCGGGTTCCCGCTCCTTGATAGCCCCCCATAGATTCTGCTCAGGGCTGCGACCATCGCGCTGTAGTCCGCGAAACTGAGGCCAATCCTCGGCTCGGGAGCAATCGTCGAAGATGTCAACCATTCCAATCGCGAGGATCGCGATCCCAATCGCACGCAGTCGCCGCATATACTTGCTCCGGGAAAGGGCTATTTTCTTGAAAAACGAGGTTGCCCCGAATTAGAACAGACGCGTCAAGCTTTGCAAACTTGCCTAAGGCCGCTAGCGGTGCCCGCTGCTGAGATGTTCGGCGATTTCAAAAGCGATTTCCAAAGCTTGTTCATAATTGAGACGAGGGTCAACTTGGGTGCGATAAGCAGCTTCAAGGTCAGCTTCCGTCAAACCGCCAGCTCCCCCTACGCATTCAGTCACGTTTTCCCCTGTCAATTCCAGATGGGCCCCCCCCAAACGCGATCCCAAAGCACGATGAATCTCAAAGGCTTGTCGCAATTCATCGCAGATATCATCGAACTTTCGGGTCTTTCGGCCTTGTTGAGTCGACACCGTATTGCCATGCATCGGATCGCAGATCCACAGAACCCGCAACTGCTCCTCCTGCACCCGCTCGACCAACGACGGCAGAGAGGCAGCGATCTTGCTGCGACCCATCCGATGAATCAAGGTCAACCTTCCCGGCTCGTTATCGGGATTCAGTCGGACGACTAAATCGACCAGTTCGTCTCCTGTCATGCTAGGTCCAACTTTGACCCCGATCGGATTGCGAATCCCCCGCATATACTCGACATGGGCACCATCCAGGGCCCGCGTCCTTTCACCGATCCATGGTGCGTGGGTCGATAAGTTGTAGAAACCGGTTCCGCGCACACTCTGGCGGGTCAAGGCTGACTCGTAGGCCAAATGCAAGGCTTCATGCGAAGTATAGAAATCGACACGCTTCAGCTCCTTGTGATCGGCCCCGACAATTGTCTCCACAAAGCGGATGGCATTCCCAAGCGACGCGACCAAGCGCTGATAACGCTGCGCCACATCTCCGGTCGCTTGATCAACAAAGGTAAGATTCCAGTTCTCGGGATGATGGAGATCCGCGAAACCACCTTCGCTCAAGCCGCGGATGAAATTCATCGTCAAGGCTGACCGCTCATAACCACGCAGCAACAAAAGTGGATCAGCCCGGCGAGCATCGGGACTGAAGGCATTCCGATTGACGATATCGCCCCGATAACAAGGCAGCGTCAGGCCATCGCGGGTCTCGATATCCGAGGAGCGCGGTTTCGCGTACTGGCCGGCCATACGGCCCAGCCGTATGATGCGACAGCGGGCTCCGAAGATAATTGCCAAGCTCATTTGTAGCAAAACCTTCAGCTTGCTGGCGATGGGTTCCGATTGGCAGCCGTCAAAAGTCTCGGCGCAATCGCCTCCCTGCAGCAACCAAGCTTGACCGACTTGAGCAGCCGCCAGATCACCTCGAAGTCGATCGACCTCCCAGCTGGTGACCAGGGGAGGTAACCGCTCTAATTCGCTGAGCACCGCCGCCAGCAACTCGGTATCCTCGTAGACCGGCTGTTGCACAATCGGAAAAGTTTGCCATGATTTTGGGGACCAACGATCAACCATCACTCACCTTGTCAACTGCATGAAACACTGCCCATCTAACAGCGTGGTTGTCGGACGGTATTTTCGCAAGCCCAATCCGTCCGGGTGGTCTCGAGAAAAGCCATGACCTTTCGACTTTCGCCCCAGGAATTATCGACCGCCAGCGATCTTTTAAGGAGTGGCGGGACCGTCGCTTTTCCTACCGAGACCGTCTACGGGTTAGGGGCCGATGCCACCAACCCAGCCGCGGTCGCGCGGATTTTTCAGGCCAAAGGCCGCCCGGCTGACAACCCACTTATTGTTCATCTTTATCACCGAACACAGCTTGAAAGTTATTGCCGTTCCATTCCCACCTTGGCCGATACCTTGATCGCGAGATTCTGCCCGGGCCCCTTAACCCTGGTTCTTCCCAAGCGAGCAACCATCCCGGAGGTCGTTACGGCTGGCATGGACTCGGTAGCGATCCGCTTTCCCGCCCATCCCACCGCCCGACGCTTGCTTGAGCAATGCCAGCTGCCCCTCGCCGCCCCTAGCGCAAATCGTTCTGGTCGCCCCAGCGCCACCACCTGGCAAGCCGTCCTGGAAGACCTCGACGGTACCATCGACGCAGTCATCTGCGACGACCCGGCCGACATCGGACTAGAAAGTACCGTTCTCGATTTGACGCAGGCTCCCCCTACCATCCTTCGGGCAGGGAGCGTCACCTTGAAGGAGCTTCAACTTTTCGACCCTTCGATCTCCGAATGCCTGTCGACAGCGGCGTCCTCCCAGGCCAACTCGCCCGGACTTCGACACCGGCACTACCAGCCCCATGCCCAGGTCAGGCTCTGCCAGAGCCCGCGAAGGATTCCGCACCTTCCGCTGGTTCGCCAAGCATACATCGGTATCGAACCGGTGGAACCGCAAGCCTTCGCCCTGGTTCGAATCTGCCGCGACCTGCCGGATTACGCGCATGCATTATTTGACTTCTTTCGCCGCTGCGACCACCAGGGAATCGACAGCATCTGGTGCCAGCAAGTGACCGAGCAAGGGCTAGGCAAAGCCCTGACGGACCGACTCGAACGGGCGGCGTCCACACAAGCGACGCCCCCCCTACCATAGACTTTCGAAGTCACGGGCTGCTCGCATCATCCCCAGGTTGGCCGGTGAACCCCAGCCCTGCGAGAGGATCCCAGCGAACCTCGCCATGCCGCGAAAGCGGTCGATCAAGGCCGATGGCGAGGCCATTCCGCTTTGAAGTCACCGAGGCTGGGCCAGTGAAGCCGTCGATTCAGGTCGACCTCGGCGACCGCCACCGTCCCCCATTGGCTGGCTTGTGTGAGAATCTGACCATCGTGCCCAAACACTGCCGAAACCATCCAATTACTGGCCGCTTCGGTATGGGTGCTGCTAACGAGGTAGACGTGATTCTCGCAAGCTCGAGCAGCCCCTAGCAACGGATTGCAACCCATCACCGGCCAAGCAATGACTTCGGCTCCCTGCTGACTCAAGGCACGGGCGACTTCGGGAAAGAAGCCATCGTAGCAAACCATCATCCCGACCTTCCCGAATCGTGTCTCAAAGACCGGATACTCGTGGCCGGGCATCACCCCGCTTTCAATTTCCCCCCGCGGCAAACAAACCTTGCGGTACTTTCCAACCAACTCGCCATCCGGCCCAATTAAGACAGCCACGTTGTAGATCAACGAGCCGTCGCGCTCGACCAGCCCCGGGACAAGATACATGCCGTGGCGCTTAGCCAGCTCGGCAAAGAAGGCGGTGGATGGTCCGGGAATAGCTTCAGCGACCTCGGCATAGGTTGTGCCCGCACCGTAGGTGAGGACCTCCGGGAGAACTACCAGATCAGCTTGCTGCCGAGCGGCCTCTTCCAACAGCGGCGTGAAAGCTTGGCGACGTTCGGTCGGCGTGGTGGCTTCACGCGGAACATAGTGGACGGTCGCCAAGCGTACAGTTCGCGGAGACGGCGCTGCCGTTGCTTCGAAGACAACGGCCGACCATTCTAGTCGGGCTGCAACCGCCCAGCGAAATTCCAATTCAAGGATGGCTTTCGTAGCCTTGGGCGGGGCCAAATAGACTCCCGACAACTCCGTCCAACCGTCGTCGCCAGTCAATCCATCCATCGGATACTCCGGCTCGGCAGTAATACTCGCCCCTAACTTATATGCCGCCCGGGTGGGTTCTGCATGCTCGACTTTCCGGTCGCGATCATCGCGCCAAAGAATCCTCGCGACTCCATGGCGATGGGGTGCGTCAACTCCTGTCATACGGCGGCGAACAGAAAAACGGTAATGCTTACCACCCTCGACCGGAAAGGTCTTTGTCCATCTCCCCTGTTGCCCCGGCGCACTCCCCGACTCGATCACGAAACTTCCATCACCTCCCGGCCCGCCCGCCGGTAAGAAAATAAACTGCGGCTGGATTTCCTGGCGTGGCGACCAGGTGGACCAACCGGATGGTGGATCGTTGGCCTGAGCTTGGATGGCAAAGCTTAGAAGAACCAGCATACGACGAATGGATAGCATCATCTATTCCTGACCGATAATCCTTCCGCGGCGAAGGCAGTGGATCCGTGAAAACCCAGGCCAGCCCGATCGACACCGCCCGCGACCGGCCTCGTTGCGGAAGCCGCTCGCTTGCAAAAGCTCTCTAATGTATCGCCGGCCTGATCTTTCACCAAATTTTTTCGGGCCCGAGAGCTCCCTGGCAGCCCTCGATGCCCCGCCGCACCTTCTCCCGCCGTGACGGATAAAGCTCCCATCCTCGGCCGGCCTCGCAGCTTGCTTTATCCCGGCAGTCCGCCTGTTACGATAGAGGGACCCACGGGCTTCAATCTTTACCTCGATGCTGATCCGTATTTGCCGATGGAAAGCCGCGAGTCGATTCCCTTCTGGTCGCTGCAAGAGGCCGAGTTGCTGGCCTTGCTGGAGTCTTCCCGCCAAGGACTCTCCGAGCAGACCGCCACAGCGCGTTACGTCGCGGCCAGAAAATCGCGACCTAGACCACGCATCCGAAATCTGCGGAACATCCTTTGGTCGCAAGTCAACAATCCGATCATCTGGTTGCTTTTGGTTTCGGCCCTCCTTTCCTTCTTCCTGGACGATGCTATCAACGCGGTGATCATTATCGTGATCATCTTCTCGAGCTGTCTTTTGGGTTTTATTCAGGAATGGAGCGCGGCGGACGCTGTCGCCAAATTGCTCCAGGCCATCGCGACCAAAGCCACTGTCCTACGCCATAACCGCGAAGTCATCTTGCCCCGCGATCATCTGGTACCAGGCGATGTCGTTCGGCTAAAAGCCGGGTCGGTCGTGCCAGGGGATGGCCGCCTGCTGGAGGCGAAAGAACTCTGGGTCAATGAATCCAGCTTGACTGGCGAAAGCTTCCCCATCGAAAAAACCGTTGCCCAACTGCCGGCAGCTACTCCCCTGGCAGCACGGACGAATACGGTCTTCCTGGGAACCCACATCGTCAGTGGCACCGGGCTGGTAATCCTCGCTAACGTTGGCCGACAAACCGAACTGGGGCGAATTTCAGCGAGTCTCGAACGGCAACCGCCGGCTTCGGCCTTTGAACAAGGTTTGCGGCGGTTTGGTCAACTGCTGCTGGGGATCACCTCCCTGCTCGGCTTGGGGGTCTTCGTCGCCAACCTCGCCTTCCATCGGCCGGTGATCGACTCCATGCTTTTTGGCTTGGCCTTGGCAGTCGGTATGACGCCACAGCTTCTCCCGGCGATCACCAGCGTTGTCCTGGCGCGCGGCGCCAAGTCGCTGGCTCGATCCGAAGTCATTGTCAAACGCCTTTTGGCCATCGAGAATTTTGGTGGCATGGAAATCCTGTGTGCCGATAAAACCGGCACCATCACCGAAGGTACGGTCCAGTTGATGTCTACCGAAGACATCTCCGGTGGCTCCAGCCCTCGTGTCCTCCGCTATGCCTCGATCAACGCTTTCAACCAGGTAGGTTTCGAAAATCCTATCGATGATGCGATCCGCTACTTTGCGGCCTCCCGACCGGAAAACGTTACCCGATTGGACGAAATACCTTACGATTTCACCCGCAAGCGATTGACCGTACTCATACGCGACCATCAGGAAACCTTGATGGTAACCAAGGGAGCGCTTACCAACGTTCTGGAGATCTGCACGACCGCCGAGCGTCCGGATGGAATCGTCGTACCGCTGGCCGAGCTGCGTGACCAAATCCTTGAGCGTTTCTGTTATCTGGGATACCAAGGCTACCGCGTACTCGGTCTAGCAACTCGTTCAACCTCGCTTGCCCAAGTCCAAGCGACGGACGAAGCCAACTTCTGCTTTATCGGCTTCCTCGTCTTCGTCGATCCGATCAAACCTTCCATCGTTCGAACTATCCATGACCTGAAAACACTTGGCATCTCCTTGAAAGTCATCACCGGCGACAACCGCATCGTCGCCAGATCGGTAGGTCATCAGGTCGGTTTCGCTGAGCCACGCTTGATAACAGGTGAACAGATCGGGCAACTCAATTCGCTTGAGTTACGACTGGCGGCGGCCGAGGCAGACATTTTCGCCGAAGTCGAACCAGAACAGAAAGAGCGTATCGTGCGAGCCTTGAAGGAGACTGGTAAAATCGTCGGTTTTCTCGGTGATGGCATCAACGATGCACCTGCCCTCCATGCGGCCGATATTGGAATCTCCGTTTCCAAGGCGGTCGATGTAGCCCGCGAGGCTGCGCAAGTAGTCTTGTTGCGGCACGATTTGCAGGTCCTGGCCCAAGGGGTCCGTGAGGGCCGTCGAACTCTCGCCAACACCCTGAAATATGTCTTCGTCAGCATCAGCGCTAATTTCGGTTATATGCTGAGTTTAGCCATCGCCTCCCTCTACTTGCCTTTCCTTCCCTTGCTCCCAACGCAAATCCTACTGATCAATTTGCTGGCCGACTTCCCGGCCATGGCGATGGCCACCGACAGCGTCGATACCGAATTGATCCAACGCCCTCGCAAATGGGACATGCAAGCAATTACCTGGTTCATGTTGCTCTTCGGCTTGCTAGGCACCTCCGCGGATCTGCTGACGTTTTACCTCCTGTTCGAGTTACTGAAAGTCACCGAAGCTGAATTCCGTACAACCTGGTTTCTGGTGTCCGTCATGACCGGCCTGCTGATCATGCTGACGGCCCGCACCCAACGCCCCTTCTTTCGCAGTCGTCCCGGCAACCTACTGCTGATAGCAACCGGTGGCGTTGCTGCGGTGACTTGGGCTCTCCCCTGGACACCCTTGGGGGCCTGGTTTCATCTGGTCCCACCTGACGCCAAACAATGGGGGCTGGTGTGTCTGATCTCTAGCTTGTACGCCATCGCCATGGAATCTGGGAAGCAATTTTTCTACCGGCAAACCAACGTTGGACGGTCATGAGCGGCTACGCGTTGGGTGGGTTCGCGCAAACGGCCGCAGGGAGCGAATTACAGGCAGCAAGCGGGCAGCCCGCCGACGAGACCATCGCACCATGCCTCGCCGTCGGTCGAGCGATGAACTTCCGCTTTACCTCCCAACACGTTTGATCGGTCGCTCAGGGGACGATGCTCAATGGAGCGTAGGCCAGCACCATCGTCTTGGTGAGGCCATCGGCGAACCGCACATCCACCTTCCTTTTCGTTCCATAGCCATCTACCCGCACGATCTCACCCAAGCCATATTGCGGGTGGGAAGCATGACGCCCTAACTGAAACAGATTGACATCATCGCCGGCGAGAGTGGTCGCTGGCGCGACCATCGAACCGCTTTTGAGCAACCCCTTCAACTCGAGCGGTGATGGAGATTTGCTGGCTTTTGCTGACCTTCCGCCGGCCATCGGCGGTTTGGACCAGCGGCCCGCAGCAGGCGTCTTCCCGGTCCTCGACAGTCTTGGCCGGGAAGACGCCTCGCCACGGTCCAAAGCAACCTCCGAATCGAGGATAATCTCGTTAGTATCTTCCGAGGCAGCCACCTCGCCATCCGCTTCCAGGGAAGAGCGCCAGGCCAGCGAGTGGTCGGCTTCCTCGAAACCTGCCCCATCGTCACCCGCCCCGAAATCCTCTGCCTCCTCTTCGCGTTGTTGATCGACGATTTCTAATTCCAAACGCGGAATCTCCATCAAGAACTGACTCGGTACGCTCGAGCGTTGATTAAAGCCGCGACGACAAGAAGTGCTCAATTGAAGACGATCCTGGGCGCGCGTGATTCCGACAAACAACAAGCGACGCTCCTCCTCGATCTGGTCGGGATGGTGGTGGCAGCGCGCATGCGGCAAAATATCCTGCTCGACGGCTACGATGTAAACCTGGGAAAACTCTAAGCCCTTGGCCGCATGCAAAGTCATCAAGGTCACGCGATCCATTTCTTCCCCCAGTTGATCTGTCTCGGAGAGCAAGCTGACTTGCTCGAGAAAGATCTCCAAGCCTTGCCCCGCTTCGAGTTGCAGGTCCAGCTTTTGAGCATCAGCCAGCAATTCATTGATATTTGCATCGACGGCTTCGTCATCATCGGCCGCCTTTTTACGGGCCAAGTACTCGACATAGCCGGTAGCTTCGAGCAAAAACCGTAGTATTTCCACCAGGCTACTGCCGGACATTTCAAGGAGTTGGGCGTAGAGCTTGAGAAAGTCGGCCGCACTACTGGCGGCTTTCCTGGTAAGCACCCCATCGTCGATAGCCCGCCCCAAGGCCTCAATCCGCCCCGTTCCGTGCTGTCTTGCGAGTTCAGCTACCTTCTCCAGGGTTTTAGCGCCCAGACCTCGCGGTGGTGTATTGATGACCCGATCAAAAGCGACATCATCACGTGGATTGTGGATCAACCGCAGGTAAGCCAAAAGATCCTTGATCTCCTGGCGTTGATAGAAGCGAAAACCACCGATCAGTTGATAGCTCAACCGCCGTTTCAACAAGGCTCGCTCAAAAAGCCGTGACTGCGCATTGGTGCGATAGAGAACCGCAAAGTCCCCCGGCCTGGCACCTTGCTCGACGATCGCTGCTTTGATCTGATCGCAAATACTTTCAGCCTCGGATTCGTCGTTGGCATAATGGACCAGTCGCACCCGTGGACCGGATTCACGGATCGCGATCAGGTTTTTGGCTTTGCGACGACGGTTATTCTGAATCAACGTATCGGCTAGCGAGAGAACCTCGGGAGTACTGCGGTAATTTTCCTCAAGCCGAACAACTTTGGCGGTGGGAAAATCCCGCTCAAAATTGAGGATATTTTCGATATTCGCACCTCGCCAACTATAGATCGACTGATCCGGATCTCCTGTCACGTTCAGGTTGGGGTGATCGATCGATAAGGCTCGAATGATGGCGTACTGCGCGTAGTTGGTATCCTGGTATTCATCAACCAGAACATATCGATAGCGCTGGTCAAGTTCCGATCGCAAGTCGGGTTCCGTCCGCAGGATCAAAGCCGGGTAGAGCAGCAAATCGTCGAAGTCGACCGCCTGGCACGCGACAAGCTTTTTCTGATACAAGGGGTAGATCGTTTGCACCACCTTTTGAAGCTTGGTTGCTGCTTGCGACTCGAGAATGTCCGGGGTGATGAGCTTGGTTTTCAAGCGGCTGATTTCGCGGGCGATGTCGCCGATGGACAAGTGCGTCAGCATGACCTTGGCCTCGGCGGTCGCCTCCTCGAGTACTTTCTTCGAATCGTCCGTATCAAGGATGGAGAAATTATCACCCAGCCCGACGCTCCGCCCGTACCGTCGCAAAAACCTGGCCCCAAAGCCATGGAAGGTCCCCATCGTAATCGCTTGGCTTCCGACCATGCGCTGCACCCGCTCGCGAATCGTTTGCGCCGCTTTATTGGTGAAGGTCATGGCCAGGATCGAATTCCCCGGAATCCCCTGATCGATAAGATAAGCGATGCGGTGGGTCACGACCCGCGTCTTGCCACTGCCCGGACCGGCCAAGGTCATCAGCGGCCCATGGATCGTTTGCACGGCCTCGCGCTGCGCTGGATTGAGCGGTCCGAGGATGGCTTCCGTTCCTTGATAAGCAGTCATTGTTGGGCTTTGCGCTGACGGTAATATTTCAAGCCAGGGATGAAAAAGGCCGGGGCCGCCACACTCCCGAAAATCAGGTGCGAGACGCTGGGAAAGACCGCCATCGGAAGGGCCGCCAAGAACAAGCATAAAGCTTGGAGGTAAAAGGCACCACTCAAAACCCCGGCTTTGACCACAAAGACCATGCCGGCGATCACCGCTAGCAATGGGGATAGGGTGAGGCAGGGCAAACCCAACCACCACTCCAAGGGAAACAAAGAGGCGATCGCGATCATGCTGGCCGCCCATACATGAGCTACCTGCCGTTCCACGAAAGTCACCGGACCCATCCGATGGCGAAGGGCCCAGAAGACTGCCGCCCAAGCGCTGAGTCCGACCGTCCACATCGCCCCATACGTGATGCGATTAGTGACTCCGCTCCATCGGGCCGCCTCGGTAAAAACACAGGCCAGCAGCAGCACCAGCGAATGCCACATCCACAGCAGTCCCCAATTCTCCAAGACCGGCGCATGATGGGTTTCGCGAAGCAAGCGGGCCACCACCTGGGAGAAATGCCCGGATCGCACAGCGACCGGTTCATCTCGAAGGAAAGCTTCGAGATCCTGGGCAAGATCTTCGGCCGAGGCGTACCTGAGGTCTGGCGGTTTCTGGAGGCAGCGGACAACAATCATCTCCAGATCGCGGTCAATCTTGGGCTCGAGCAACCGCGGTGCCGGTGGATCCTGTTCCAGAATCTTCAAGGCTAACTCCACCGGAGTGTTGGCTACCAGCGGTGGTCGACCGGTAAGGATGTGGTACAGCACCGCTCCCAGGCTATAGATATCGGAGGCAGGCCCCACATCGTTGATACGGCCATTGGCTTGCTCCGGACTCATATAGCTGGGAGTTCCCAGCACGACTCCCGTCCGCGTTAAGGATTCATGAACCCCCTCCTGTTTAGCCAGGCCGAAATCGGTCAGCCGAGCGCGGTCGTGTTCATCAATCAGGATATTCGATGGTTTGATATCGCGATGGAGGATCCCATGTTGATGCGCATACTGGACAGCGCGGCAGATCGGTATCATTAAGCGGACCGCCTCCCGCTGGGGCAATGGACCATCGGAAATGCGTTTGGCGAGCGTCGTGCCACGAATCAGTTGCATCGAGAAGAAGGGT
>JBILTQ010000222.1:0-8941 GCA_044371435.1 Pirellulaceae bacterium
CCCCGCCGGTACCGCCAGCTTGTTCTCGTCGAGCTTCTTGAAAAGCTTGACCAAACTCCGCTCGCGATCCTGCCCGACATAGAAGCGGACGGTGATCAGCGCCGAATCGTCACGGGACATACTGTAGACGTACTCGACACCATCGATCTGATACAGCATCCGCTCCAAGGGCGATGAGACCAATTGCTCGACCTCGGCCGCAGCGTGCCCCGGAAAATCGACGTAGATATCGGCCAGCGGGACCACGATCTGCGGGTCCTCCTCGCGCGGCGTGATCCACAAAGCGGCTAGCCCGAGGATCATCGAAAACACGATGAGGATGATCGACAGGTTGGACTGGAGGAAGACCCGGACCAGCCCCGTCAGCGGATCACCGACGGGCGGGTGAGGGTGAAGGTCGTGGCCACTCACGAACGACTCCCCTCCTCCGTCGAGGGCAACCAGAGCTGCTCGCCAGCCTGCAAGCCCGACAGCACCTCGACCTGATCCCCCTGCAGCCGACCCAACTGAACGGTCCGTCGCGTCACCTGACCGTCGCGAACCACCATGACCATCGTCAGCTGACCAACGCGTTGTATCGCTTGACGAGGAATCAACAGCAACCGTTCCTCCTCAAGCGGAATCATCAAACGGCCGAACATCCCGCTATACGTCCCCGACGGGCAGGGGGCCGTGGCTTTGACTTCGAACGATCGACTCGAGATGTCCGCCTTGGGTACCAACTCGCTGACGGTAGCCAGGCATTGATAACCCAAGGCCTCCAGGCTGGCCGGAATTTGCTGCCCGACAGTCAGTCTCATCGCCAACGACTCGCGGACGTTGGCGACCAATTGCATATTGCCCGGCTCATACAAGGTTACCAACGCTTGGCCGGGGATGACGGTATCCCCCGGCGCGACCGCTTTGTCGACGATCGTACCGGAAAACGGCGCAAGGACCGTCGCATAGTCGAGGAATACCTTGGCTTCCTCCACTGCCCGACTAGCCCGCTCGGCATTAGCCGCCGCCGTCTGCATGCTAGCCTTAGCCGTGTCGTACTCCGCTTGTGAAATCGCTTTGCTAGCGATCAATTGCTCGGCCCTCGCCGCCTCGGTCCTGGCCAACTGCAGCAAGGCCACCATCGAGTCGCGGTCCGCCTCCGCCTGACGCACCCGCGACTGCTGCTCCTCATCGCTGAGCCGAACCAGCACATCCCCCTCGCGAACCTGCATCCCGGCAGTCGCATTCACTTCGATCACCCTCGCCAAAATCTTCGAAGCTACATTCGCCTCATGCACCGGCTTGATCGCCCCGACCGCCGACTCATAACGCAACTGCTTTACCTCGGCGACCTCCACCAGCCGCGCTTCCGCCGGCAACCGGGTTCGTTCCATCACCGACGACGGCTCGACCTTTTCATGGAAGTAACCGGCCAAAACCAACAGCAGCAGGGTGACCCCCACCAGCCCGACCAGCATCAGCAACCACTGCGCCGCGGGCCGTAGCCAGGCCAGCCAACGCAGAGCGGACTTGGCCGGGATATTTTTTTCCAAGGTCATCCCCCACCCCTTCCCCAACCCAGGATATCCGCCAAGAAAATCGCCATCGCCAACTCCCTGCGCGCCTCGGAAGCCCCAGCTTCAGCGTTATCGGTCACGTCGACACGCTCGACCGCCACTACCTGGCCACCCATCGCCTCGACCTCCGCCACTCATCGCTTGACTTCGTTCGGAAAGCCGGCCCGTACCAACTCTTCATAGCCCGGCTTCAACGGGCGAACGTCGTAACCGAAACGCGCGATGATCGCCCCCGCTCGCAAGGCCCGATAACCGACCGCGCAGTAGGTGTATACGATCGATCCCGCCGGCAACTTGGCTCGCAATTCCGCCTCATTCAGCCGATCCTGCAGGTCCCGCCAAGGCAGGTACACCGCCCCCTGAATATGCCCCGCCTGCCACTCGATATCGCCGCGGACATCGACCAACACCGCTTGCTTCTGAGCGACACGGGCCTTGACTATCTCCAGCGAATCCCGGGTATGCTCCAACTCCCCGCGCCGCTCGCGATCGGCCGCGATAGCCTTCGCCGACAACATTCCCACCACGAGACCAATCCATTGGCGACGCCCAAGCTTCTTGATCACGATAACTCCTTGAACTTCCTTGATCTTCAAAAAACATATCCTCGACGACCCACCGATATCCACCTTCTTTCGAAATCGACATCGTGTGAACGGCTTTCGCCGAGCCCAACTCGGCAGGGCCAGCGACCCGCCAAGGCGAATTCATCCAGCCCCGAATTTTTCCAACCAACGATCTTTGAGGCATTGCTGCAACCGCTGCTGGAAGGCTTCGGGCATCGGATAAGGACGACCAGCCTGGTAGAGCGAGATCGTCTGGCGAATATTGTCGACCACCACCTGGCACGGATTGCAACCCGCCAAGTGCTCGGCGAATTCCTCGCAGAGCTCCGTCAGCTCGACACCATCCACATAATCGTTGAGGGCTTTCAGCAAATCATCGCAATTCATGATGGTCGTTCCTAAACGATCTCGCTGCATCCTTGGATCCAGCAACCTAAAAAAGGTTACAAAAAATCAGGCGTGCTGATGGTCGGGAATCATCACGCGGGCTGGATCACCAAATTCTTTCGTCAACCGCTCGCGCAGCTTCAGCCGCGCCCGCAACAGCCTGACCTTGACCGTGGACACAGTCAAATCGAGCAAGTCGGCGGTCTCCTGCACGGAAAGCCCCTCGATATCGCGAAGGATGAATACCCAGCGGTATTTTTCGTCAAGCTGCAGCAAGGCGGCATCTAACTCGCGTCGGACTTCGGCCGCTAACGCCAATTGCTCCGGGGATTGGGCCCACGGGGCGATAAATTGCGGATGCGGCAAATCGGTTCCGTCGCCGTCGGACAATTCGGAAATCATGGCCAGCTTCAGCCCGCGTTTCTTTCGCAAAATCTTAAAGGCGTGATTGCTAGCCACTTTCAGCAGCCAGGTCGCCAACGAGGATTCCTCGCGAAAGGTCGCCAAATGCTCGATCAACGTCAGGAAAGTCTGCTGGGTGGCATCCTCGGCATCCTGCTCCTGACGCAAGATGCGGAACACCAAACCATAGACGCGCGGCTGGAAGTGGCTGATCAACGCCTGGAAGGCGGAAAAGTCCCCCCCCTTTGCGCGTTGCAGCAACTCGGCGGACGGATGGCCGGACGAAATGTCGCTTTCCATCAAGATTTCCGAAGACAAAATGCGAGTGGTCGAGTCCGGCAGCATCCGATCGACCTGAAAAACTTCCGCCGCATTGTAACCCAAGCCTCACCTGCGGCTCTACCCATAGTGGGTCGCGAAGCGATCCCCTAACCCTCGAATGATGAAGGAACTCTCATCGTGCTCCACCGAAATCTTGGCGTGATCGATCGGATCGTCCGAATCGCCGCTGGACTTGGCATTTTATCCTTGGCTTTCCTCGGTCCCACGACTCCGTGGGGATACCTGGGGCTCATCCCCTTGCTCACCGGTGTTGTCGGTTTCTGTCCAGCCTACTGCCCGCTCGGCTTGAGCACTTGCCGCACCCAGGGCCAATGATTGGACTCGCAAGATGACGCCTGCAGCCAACCGGGGACCATTGCCAGGATCGAACGATTCCTTGCGTGCGGCCCCGGTGGCCACGGTGGTTTTCCACATTTACCTCATTCCTGAACATGCCCTAAAATCGAGGGGCTTGTGCACTTCGTCGGGGACCACGGCAAAGCGGTGGTAGCCGAGCGAAACATGGCGACAGCCATCGCGGGCCACGATGGATCCGCGGGCTTCCGATTCCTTCCCCCTATCGCATCGCACTCAAGGATTTTCACTATGGGCAAGGTCATTTCCGCCACCGATTTCTTCCAACGGTTGCAGGCAGGTGAGCCGGTCGAGCTGATCGACGTCCGTACTCCGGCCGAATTCCAGGAGGTTCATGTCGAGATCGCCCAAAATTATCCGCTCGACCGCTTGGATCCCCAAGCCATTCAGGCAGCCAGGCCGCACCCCGAGGGGCGACCGCTGTATGTGATCTGCCGCTCCGGAGCCCGGGGTCGCCAAGCATGCGACAAGTTCGTGGCCGCGGGTTACCCCGAGGTAATCAATGTCGACGGCGGTACCATGGCTTGTGTGGCAGCCGGTGTTCCGGTCGTCCGGGGCAAGAAGGCCATCCCGCTCGACTGCCAAGTCCGGATGCTGGCCGGTTCCCTGGTGGCGATTGGCACGGCCCTTGGCCACTGGGTTCACCCCGCCTGGCTGCTGTTGCCAGCCGCCGTCGGCCTGGGATTGGTTTACTCGGGTTGGACCAATACCTGCATGATGGGTAACATGCTCGCCAAAATGCCCTGGAACCAGGCACCGACCCAGCTTCCGGCGAACCCCAGTTGCAGTCGGACTTAGAGACGGCCGAGCGGTTAGGTGCACCCTGCGTTCGCGGCATCCAGCGACTACCTCACAACGACTCCTCTTCACAACCTTTGCTCACCAGGGGCTTCACCCATGAATCGTCTCCCTTTCTGGAAGTTCGCTATCGCCTTCGTGATCGCTGGCAGCAGCCTTGCCATGGCTCAACCGGGACCAGGTTTTGGACGCGGGAAAGGTGGCCCGGGCAAACAGGGGATGGGGCATGGTCCGCGCAGCCAGGCAGGCGGTCATCATGACGAGGACCATGACGCGCGGCATGATGAGGATCACGAGGTATTTCAATTCCTTCTGGCCAACCACCAAAAAATTCGCCGCTCCGTGAAGGATTTGAGCAACGGTGTGGAGACGTTGACGGAATCCGACGACCCAGCGATCGCGTCCAAGATCCAAGAGCATGTCGAGTGGATGACCCACCGAATCCGCGAAACGCAACCGATCCGTATGCGTGACCCGCTTTTCGCCGAAATTTTCCAGCATACCAAGCAGATCCACATGGAGCACACCGCCACGGCCAAGGGGATCAAGGTGACGGAAACATCGGACGATCCGTATGTGGTCCGCTTGATCCAAGCCCATGCCAAGGTCGTGTCGGGTTTTGTCGAGCGCGGGCATGCGGAAGCGATGAAGAACCATCCCGTTCCCCAACAGACCGCCTCCCAAGCCACCTCCCCCATCCATCCGGTGATCCCGAAGCACGGTGCGGTGATCCCGCTGACCAACGCATCGCAACTGCCGAGGGGGGGGACGAAGTTGCTGGTGGATGTCACTCGCGGGGCAGAGCCGGGCGAATTGAACAGCGCGCTCGAGAAGATCGCGCGGTATGTCAACATCTATGCAGGGGTGGGACCCGAGCCGGTAGCGATCCCGATCGTGGCCATTTTCCATGGCGATGCGACAACCGTGGTATTGAACGATGATGCGTATGCCTCGAAGTTCAAGACGGAAGGCAATCCCAACCTGGAACTGCTCCATGAACTCCATGAAGCCGGTGTGGGACTTTATGTCTGCGGGCAGAGTCTGATCCAAAACGGCTCGAAGCCCGACGAGGTCGCCATCTTCGTCGAAACGGCAGCTTCGGCTGTCAGCGCGCTGGTCAACCTCCAAGCGGATGGTTATGCCTACGTCCCGCTAGGTAAATAAAATCAGCACCTTTGCCCGGATGGATCGGCTGAGAAGGAGTGCCACGGGTCGCCTCGCGAATCGCGAAGGCAACCGCCCCCCCTCCCCACCTCCTTGGATGCAAAACCAGCAGTCGCGCACGCACACGCTCGGAAGTTAAAAAACTGGGGCTGGCGGTCGAGAACAGCAACTTTTCGAGCTAGACTTCCAAGGGCTGCCAGCCGAATTTCAAGGCCTTCCTCCTTTTCACGAGGCAGGCATGAATTTCCGCCGAGAGTTGGTCCCCAACGCAAACGACAGCCGCTTCCGGGCGGGTAGCGGGACGGACTCGAGGCCCTCCCCTTTTGGAAAATCGCGGTATCCCGCCTGGATGACAACCTTGAACAACCATCCGCCGGCAACGTCCGCCACCCCGCGCCGTCATTACGAGCAAGCCATCCGCGCCACCTGGCTCGGGCTGTGGATCAATTTCCTGCTCGGCGCGATCAAGCTTGTGGGTGGTATCTTTGGGCATTCGTTAGCCTTGATCTCCGATGCTATCAATTCCCTCGGCGACTCGATCGCCTCGATCGTCACCATCATCGCTTTGCGTTACGCGCAAAGCCCGGCCGACGATGAACATCCCTATGGCCATACACGCGTCGAAGCAGTCGCAGGCCTGCTGATCGCGACCTTGATCTCCGCCTCCGCCTTTTACGTCGCCTGGGAGGCCGTCCAGCATTTCTGGGAGCTCCATCCACTTCCGCCCGGTTGGACGCTGTGGATTGCAGCCGGGAATGTCGTTGTCAAGGAAGCCCTCTTTTGGTACAGCCATCGAGTCGGAAAACGCACCGGCTCCTCGGCCATCCTCGCCAATGCCTGGGATCATCGCAGCGATGCCCTCTGCTCGCTGGCAGTCCTGATTGGCTTGACGCTGATCATCGCCTTCGGCACCCCGTGGATTTGGGCGGACGAAGCCGCATCGATCGTCATCGCGGCCGCGATTTTTTGGTCCGGCGGCAAACTCTTCCTCGGCAGCATCAGCGAACTGCTCGACCCGCAAGCGGAACCGGAAACCGTGGCTGAGATCCGCCGCTTGGCCGAGCAGGTGGATGGGGTCCGCGCGGTGGAAAAACTGCGGGTGCGAAAGACCGGGATCGAGTACCTGGTCGATATCCATGTCCAAGTGGATGCCCAACTGACCGTCGCCGTCGGACATGCCATCGGCCACCAGGTCCGCGATGCGTTGGTCCATCAAATGGCCTGCGTTCGCGACGTGCTGGTGCACCTCGAGCCCTACCCGCACCAGCCACCGCCGGATACCTTGCCAGGCTGACCAGGTTCATGAATTTCGAAGGCACCGCGGGGTGGGGCTGAACGGACCTAGCGTCGCCGCAGGGGTTGCGGCTGGGGATCTTCAAAATCGCGATTCCCTAAGCCCCCCTCGAGCACCTCGTCGGTGCTCTGTGGGTCGACCGCTCGGCATGCGGCAGAAAGGCGTTCGATCAGGTCATCGAAAGTATCTTCCCAGTTCTCCACGCTCGATTCGCTGGGAGGGATGGAAGCGAATTCGTCACAGAGCAGGATGAAACGCAACACATGACGGAAGAGGATCCCTTCCTGCTTTTGGAAGCCGCGAGCCAAAATATACTTGTTGAACTGGCCGTCGAACTCCAGCAACTCACCGACCACCCAAATCCCTCGCGAGTAGACATCATGGACGCGGGGAAAATCGTAATCAAAGAGACGCCGGAGTTTGTCGCTGAGGTTCAGCGGTCGCGGTGGCGGTTCGTCGAAGATCCGCCGCCGCCCTTCCCGCCCCGCGGCCAAGGCTTCGAAATCCACCTCCTCTTCCGCCGCCTCGTAACTCCCGGTCAACTCAGCCGCGGTGGCCAAACCCAACTCCAGCAGGCGACCGTGCAGTCGCGACGTAGCTAACGGGCCGGGCGGCAGCACGTCTGGCGGTGGCACGCTCACCAACCGCGCGATATTGGCGGGCAATTCCAGGACGCTTTCCAAGGCTTGGATGCGTTCCGTGAGGTCGGCGGAAGTCAGGTAGTTGGCGACATAGACTCCATACAACGGATTCACACTGCGCAATCTCAGCAACCATTCGGCCCGCTCGGTAGGCCTGGCTGTTTGTGGAAGATAATGCGTCAGTTCGTAACCGCGGGCGGCCGGGTCTTCAGCATCGATCGCTATCGCTTCACCTACCGCTGGGCCCGCTTCGTCCTCGTCAGCCTCCGCGTCCAAACTCGAGCCCGCTTCTGGATCCGTCACACCGCGCAGCGGGATTCCCAAGCCAAAGGTGGGGACGCGAGGATTCGCCGGGGCGGGCAGAGTTCCCCCAACCACCGCCAACGGTACCGGCTTGGGGTCCAGTTGCAGGTAGCCAGACGTCCACAAGCTGATCAGCATTTGATTGAGCTCGCGCTGCCCCTGGGCGATCTCGGCCGGCTCCATCAAGCGTTTGGCGATCAACTGCCGAACCGGCTCGACCTCGGCCGATTGGCTCAGCAGGTAGATCAGCAGACGCCAAGGCAGATGGCCGCGACTTCGCAGCCTGGCCGGGGCCGCCACCCGCAGCGACTCGAATTGCTGGGCGGACCAGTAGCTCTCCCCCTCGCGGCGTTTGGGCATTTTTTTCTTGAGTTGTTTCTTCGCCCGCAGCAAGCCTGGATCCTTGGTATCCTCCGGGATCGAGTCATACTTTTCTTTCCACCGCAGGTACTTCACATCATCCTCATGAGCCAAAGCATAGACGAAGCCCTGCTTGTCAAATTGCGGTCGCCCCGCCCTCCCGAAAATCTGGTGGGCCGCGCTGGGCTCGATCAGCTTCTTCTTCCCAAAGGGTCCCTTCACCAAGGTTGGCAAGACCACCGCCCGGGCTGGTAAATTGATCCCGGCGGCCAAAGTTTCGGTACAGACCGCAACGCTCAACAATTTGTCCTGGAACAGCGTCTCCACCATCCGTCGATACTTGGGCATGATCCCGGCATGGTGTATCCCAACCCCGCGCTGCAGCAAGGCTTTGAGTTTCGGACCGGCCCCCTCGCGGAAGTCATACTGCTCCAACCGCTCGGACAACAAGGCTTGCCGTGGCTTGTCGATGAGTTTCTTCCCTTTGAGCAATTCGGCTACCTGCCAGCATTCATCGCGATTGAAACAGAACACCAGCGCCGGGGTGCGTCGCTTCTGCTCGTCGCCTTCGGCGATCCGCTCGAGGAACTCGTCGAGATACGCATCTTCAACCCACTCGAACTGCAGCGGCACCTTGCGTTCATTCCCCTGCACCAACTGCAAACGCCGTCGATGCGCGCGCTGCATCCAACCGCAGAATTCGAGACTGTTACCGATGGTGGCCGACAGAAGCATCAACCGCACCGTTGGCGGCAGCATGCCCAAGGTCAACTC
>JBILTQ010000210.1:0-9428 GCA_044371435.1 Pirellulaceae bacterium
AACAGGGATCTGGTCGCGGTCTGTGACAAGCGTTATCCGCCGATCTTGTTCCACAAGCAGGAGCTCACGGAAGGCAACCGGGGAGCCATCTCTCCTGAGCTTTTGGCAAAGCTGACCACCTCGAACCACAAGGTGATCGGGGTGGTTATCAATGCCATCGACGATCGTTTGAGCAATGCCCAGCAGGTGGTGGAGAGTTGGTCGCTCAGTCGCATCAGTCCACTGCGAGCGTTGCTGAGGTTGGCAAGGGATTCAGACCGTGTTGTAATTTTGGCCAGCGATCATGGTCATGTGTGGCATCGACCCGATGGGCAGTACCGTCCTTACGAAGAGAGCAGCCGCTGGCGTACCGACGATGGCAAGTGCGGCCTCGATGAGATTGTTCTTTCGGGTAGTCGGGTGGTCGCTGCTGCCAACTCGGTCATTGCTCCTTGGAGCGAGAAGGTCTACTACTCTCGCCAGCAGAACGGCTATCACGGCGGAGCGACCCCGCAGGAAATGGTTTGCCCGCTGGTTTTGCTTTCCGACAAGACAAGCGCTTACTCGGGTTTGTACCGGTGCGAGTATCCCAAGCCGGAGTGGTGGTCGGCAGCTCCGATCGCGTCACCGGTTATCGAGGAGCCGCAGGTCACCATCACGATTCCAGCGGATCAAACCGCAACCAAGTCGGCAACTCCGACACTGTTTGATCTAGACGAGCTCAGCAAACAGGACACGAAACCAACAAAGGGCAAGGTCGACACTGGTGTTTCCTCATCCCCATCGGGTGAGTCCCAGTCGTCAAGTACCTGGATCGAGGCGTTGTTCCAATCGCAGTCCTACAAGGACCAGAAGGCCATGCTGCGTCGTCATCCGGTGGACGATGCGGTGCTGCGAGGTTGCCTGATGGCACTCGATGCCAGCGGCGGCATCATGACGCCAACGGCGTTTGCGAAAGCTGCCGACATTCCACTGGTGCGGCTGGACGGTCTGGTTCGCCAAATCGCCAGGGTTCTGAACGTCGATGGTTACGACATCTTAATGCTGGACCGCAGCGAGAATCGGGTGGAACTCAATATCACCAAGCTCAACAGGCAGTTTGATCTGGAATAACCCCTATGGAAATCAGCCCCGAACGACGCCGTGAAATCATCGCTGCCCTGAGAAAAGGGACCGTACCCCAGCGCGGCTTGGATTTTCTCGCCGTCGGATTGAACCGCTACGAACCGGTGATTGCCGAGGAGCTTGCAGACGTGGCAGGCGGTAGCGCAATCTTCAAGGCGGTGCGGGGTGATTACGGTTGCGGCAAAACCTTCTTCGCCCGCTGGGTCCAGGAGTACGCCAAGAAGAAAGGCTTCGCCACGGCCGAGGTACAGATTTCAGAAACCGAGACGCCATTGCATCGGTTGGAAACCGTCTACCGCCGCGCGATGGAACAGCTCTCGACTCCGGATTGTTTTCTCGGTGCGTTCCGATCGGTGATCGATGGTTGGTTCTACGGGCTAGAGGAGGATGTGCTGGCCGAAGGGTCGATTGACCCTCAGGATGAAAAGCGACTGGCCGATCGTGCGGATGAGCTGCTGGAGCAGCGGTTGGGTGAGATCACCCGCGCCACACCCCAGTTCGCTTCGGCCTTGCGTGCCTATCGCACCTCGCAGCGAGCCGGAGATCATGCCACGGCCGAAGGCTTGGCAGGTTGGCTGGCCGGGCAGCCCCACATTGCCGCGTCTCTGAAACGGGAAGCCGGGATCAAGGGGGATGTCGACCACTTCGCTGCGCTCAGCTTCCTTCGGGGCTTGCTGTTGATCTTGAAGGATTCAGGTTATGCGGGACTGGTGCTGGTCCTCGATGAGATTGAAACGATTCAGCGAGTTCGCTCCGACGTGCGTGAGAAGGGGCTCAATGCTCTGCGGCAACTGATTGACGACATCGATGGCGGCCGGTTCCCAGGCTTGTATCTCGTCATCACAGGGACGCCCGCCTTCTACGATGGCCCGCAAGGCATTCAGCGGCTTGAACCGCTGGCTCAGCGGCTGCATGTCGACTTCCAGACCGACGCGCGGTTCGACAACCCACGGGCCGTGCAGCTCCGTCTAACCACCTTTGATCATCAGCGGCTGGTGGAGGTGGGGACGAAGGTCCGTGACCTGTTTGCGGCTGATTGTTTGGCTCCGGGCCGCGTTCGTACGCTCGCCGACGGCGAGTACATCGAATCCCTGGCCAGATCGCTCACGGGCAAGCTGGGAGGCAAGACGGGGATCGCACCACGGCTTTTTCTCAAGAAGTTGGTGGTCAACGTGCTTGATCCGATTGATCTTTATGACAACTTCGATCCACGGAAAGATTATCAGTTGACGGTTACCAGCAACGAGATGACCTCCGTGGAGCGCGAGGCCCAGGCCCAGAACGTCGATGACATCGACCTGACTCTTTAATACCTGCAAATGAATGGGACTTCATCCGTGTTTTTCGTGGCTTTACTCCCCGGCTGGGATTTATAACCACGAAAAACACGAAATAGACGCAAGAAAACATTCGGAATCGGGGTCAAATAAAATTTCTCACTAAATTTTTCGTGTCATTCGTGTATTTCGTGGTTGTACCTATCCATGTCCGCCTTCGACCGACTCCACCCCGCACTGCAACACCACATCGTCAACTCACTCGGCTGGAGAGAGTTGCGAGAGGTTCAGTCGTTGTCGATCGAGGCCTTTCTGACCGGCGCGAACCTGGTGATCCTCGCGCCCACAGCGGGAGGAAAAACAGAGTCGGCGTTCTTCCCCGTGATCTCGCAGATGCTCGAAGAGGCTTGGTCGGGCATCTCGATCCTCTACGTCAGCCCGATCAAGGCACTGCTGAACAACCAGGAGCAGCGGCTCGACAAGTACCTGCGGCTGGTCGGTCGGCGAGCGGCGCTCTGGCACGGTGACACGTCCCAGGGCGAACGCAAGCGGATCATCGCCGAGCAACCGGATTGCCTACTGACGACCCCCGAGTCCCTCGAAGTGTTGCTGGTCTCTCAGAAGGTCGACCATCATCGATTCTTTAGCGATGTCCGGGTGGTGGTCATTGACGAGCTGCATGCGTTCGCTGGCGATGACCGGGGTTGGCATTTGCTCTCCGTCTTTGAACGCATTGGAAAGATCGCCGGTAGGGACATTCAGCGAATCGGCCTGTCGGCCACCGTTGGCAATCCGCCAGAGATGCTGAGTTGGTTGTCATCGGGTTCGGATCGACCTCAACAAGTCGTCTGGCCCAAGGGTACCGACTCGAAGATTCCCGATGTGCAGCTCGACTATGTTGGCTCACTCTCCAACGCGGCCAAGGTTATCAGCCTGCTGCATCAAGGCGAGAAGCGGCTGGTCTTCTGTGACAGTCGCTCCCGTGTGGAGCAGTTGTCGGTGATGCTGCGGCAGTACGGTGTCGACACGTTCGTCTCCCACAGCTCGCTCGGGCTTGACGAGCGGCGGCAGGCGGAGGAGGCTTTCGCCCAGCGGCAGAACTGTGTCATCGTGGCGACGAGTTCCTTGGAGCTGGGGCTCGACGTCGGAGACCTCGATCGCGTGATCCAGATCGATGCCCCCGGTACGGTGTCCTCCTTCCTGCAACGCATGGGACGCACCGGTCGCCGAGCGAACACCAACCGCAACTGCCTCTTCCTGGCGACCAGTGAGGAAGGCCTGCTTCGAGCTGCGGCCCTGATCGAACTTTGGCAGCGAGGCTATGTGGAGCCCGTGAAAGCGCCACCGTGCCCCTACCACATCCTGGCGCAGCAGTTGATGGCGTTGATCCTTCAGGAACGGGGGATCGGAAGGTCGCAGTGGTTTCCATGGATTGGGCGAGTCCCGGGATTTGCCGAGATGGCGACCGAACGGGTTGGCGAACTCGTCGACACCATGGTCGACAAGGGGATTCTGTGGAGCGACGACGGCATCTTGGCCTTTGCACCTGAGGGTGAAAACACATTCGGCCGCCGGAACTTCATGGATTTGCTGTCCGTGTTCACCTCGCCACCTCTTTTCTCCGTGTTGTCGGGTCAGAAGGAGCTGGGGAACGTCCACGAATCGACGTTTTACAAGCAAGATGATGGGCCACCGATCCTGGTCCTCGCCGGGAGAAGCTGGAAGACCAAGCACCTCGACTGGAAGCGCAGGATCGCCTACGTCGAACCCACGGACGAGAAGGGACGTTCGCGTTGGCTCGGGGAAGGCCAGATGCTCAGCCATGCCGTCTGCCAGAGCATACGCCGCATCCTGGCAAGCGACGAGAAGCATCCATCCTGGTCACGGCGGGCCACCGAGCAGTTCATGGAATTGCGTAACGAACATCCATGGATCTCGGCCGATGCTACCAGCCTGGTGCAGGAACCCAACGGCAAGATTCGCTGGTGGACGTTTGCGGGGGGCGTAGCCAATGCGTTGGTAGCCGGATCGCTCAAGTCCCACTGCGACGTGAAGAGCGACAACTTGTCCCTCAGCTTTCCGACGGCATCGTCGCTGGACAAGGTGGAGGAGTTCATCCGTGGCATCCAAGCCGATGCGGTCCGCCCTATCCCCGACGCGGATGCGATGGAGAACCTCAAGTTCTCCGAATGCCTTTCCCCCTCGATAGCTTCACAGGTATTCGCAGCTCGCTTCGACGACCGAACGGCGGTGGAACAGACCCTTGGTGAGTCGCGGCGAGTAATCAAAGAAAGTATGTAAGCAACGAACAGACTGGACGTAGCGTTGGAGAGATTGCTCATCGATGATCTTATTAAGTCCGTGCATCATTTCGAGACTGTAATTTTTTAGCAGAGCCTAAAAACAAGCGAAGGGAAATCGAACACAGCGTGGTGACGGCGAATTGCGGGGCAGTAGAATCCAACCAGACAAAGACTGCAGAAAACGACGCATCGATCGCGACCTCCCTTTCATTCGGCGTGATGAGGCGATTAGGTATTCCGTGGGGAGAACAAAAGATTCAATGCCTTGAAGTAGGTCTCCGTGGTTACCGTTTCCATGGTGATAGTGATGCTAGGTAAAGCAGTCACGGATAACCTGTTTTATCATTTTATTCATGATCTTTATTCTGCGAGCAGACGGTTTCACCAATCTATCGAGGACCAAGTAGCGATGAATCCCGGGTGCCACACGGCTAGCTAAGTTGTCGCTTAACCCCAGTTGATTTTGGCAAGATCGCAAGGAGTCTTTGGAGTTCCCCACAATTCGAGAAGCTCCTGCCTACCAGAAGTCCGTAGACTTCGCCGATCAAGTGTGTTCGGCTACCGAACCATGCTTACGAGGCTACGGCTTCCTCGTCGATCAACGCAATCTCGCTGCTCTGTCCATTGAAGCTGACATCGCCGAAGGCAATGGCCGCTTCACGAAGGCGGATCGGAAGAACTTCCTTGTCATCGCCCGCGGTTCCGTCCAGCAATGCATCCCGTTGCTCGAACTCCTGCGACGTCGCCATCGGATGGACCAGCCCAAAGTTGCCGAACTCAACTCGCAGCTTGAGGAGATCCCCCAAATGCTTTCAGGATGAAGCCGCGGGTTGGAGAACCACCAAGTCTGATGCGCTGTGCTGAGCCCCAATCCAAAAAAGTTCAACGGATGTCCTGTCATCCCGAGTTGATAAAAAAGAAAGCCCGCCGGTCGACAGGTCGCAGGGCTTTCTTGCATGATTTTTCAGCACTTTCGCAAATTGATCCGAGTTCAAAATCCACCAGCTTGGGGTAGAGGTAAATTGTTGGTTTGGACGTAATCCACGTCCGAGCCAGCTCTTTCCGTGGTTCAAAAAGTTTCCGGCGACTCGTCGTCTCATCGCGGTCACGATATGATCACGGAAGCAGTCCGACATCCCCACATCCCGGCTAAATCTTCGATACCACGGCTTGGCCGGTGATCCGTTTGGCGGTGTTGGTGAGTGGGCAATCTTTTCGAGAATATAGAGGAATCAAAGTGCTTCGGCGAATTCATCTCAGCTTGCTTGGTGTGATCACTGTTGCGGTTCTATTCGGCTGGCTGACGCTTAATGGTCGGTTGGTCGAGGTATTCGCTCAGGACCCGCCCCCCCCATCCGGCTCGGCCGCCGCGGCTCAGCTTCCTAAGCCCGATCCTGCATTCACGGGCACAATCGGTGAGACATACAAGGACTCCACGCCCAGCTATCCTCTACCAGTCAAGGCTCCCAAGGGGAGTCCCAACGTGCTGGTCATTCTGCTCGATGATGTTGGATTCGGCATGTGTTCGACCTTCGGCGGACCGGTTCCGACACCACACATGGATGAACTTGCCAACAACGGGCTGAAGTACACACGGTTTCACACGACGGCCTTATGCAGTCCGACGCGGGCTGCCCTGCTTGCCGGGCGGAATCACCATAGCTGCGGTACCGGAGTCATTATTGAGATGGGCACCGGCTATCCGGGCTATACAGGCATCATCCCGAAGAGCACGGCGCTGGTTTCAGAAATCCTGCGGGACAATGGCTATGCGACGGGAATGTTCGGCAAGTGGCATAACACGCCGGAGCCCGACATCAGCCCGGCCGGCCCCTTCGACCGCTGGCCCAGCGGTCTCGGGTTCGACTACTTCTATGGCTTTAACCAGGGGGAAACCCACCAGTACTACCCCACGATTTACCGAAACACGAGCTGGGTGCCGCCGCCGAAGTCGCCGGAGCAGGGCTACCACTTCACCACCGACATGACGGATGAGGCCATTGCCTGGACTCGCAACCTCCGGGCTGCTGATCCAGACAAGCCATGGTTCAACTACTTCAGCACGTCGGGCGTTCATGCGCCGCACCATGCGCCTAAGGAGTGGCGCGATAAGTATCTTGGCAAATTCGACGACGGCTGGGACAAGCAACGCGAACTGACACACGCGAAGCAGATAGCAATGGGCATCATCCCCAAGGGCACGAAGCTCACGCCGCGGCCCAAGGAGATTCCCGCGTGGGATGACCAGCCAGCCGATGCCAAAAAAGTCTATGCCCGCCTGATGGAGAACTACGCCGCTTACATGGCCTTTACCGACCATGAAGTCGGGCGACTCATCGATAGCCTGCGGACTTCCGGTGAACTCGACAATACACTCGTCATGTATGTTGTCGGCGACAACGGCGCAAGCGCCGAAGGGGGCCTGGAAGGGACCTTCAGCGAGATCGCCAGCCTGATCGGTGTGCAGCTCGGGTTGGAGAGTACCCTCCAACGCATTGATGAGATAGGTGGTCCGTCAAGCGAGCCGCACGTGCCGGTTGGCTGGGCCTGGGCGATGGACTCGCCTTTTCAGTGGACCAAGCAGGTAGCCAGTCACTTCGGCGGCACTCGCAATCCGCTGGTTGTCCACTGGCCGAAGGGGATCGAATCGAAGGGGGAGCTGCGCGCTCAGTTTCATCACGTCATCGATGTCGTCCCGACGATCCTGGAGGCGTGCAAGATTCCCGAGCCGAAAAGCGTGAACGGTATCCTGCAGAAGCCCGTCGAGGGGGTCTCGATGCTGTACTCGTTCGACGATGCCCAGGCGCAGGACCGGCGCAAGACACAGTACTTTGAATTGGCGACGAACCGGGCCATCTACCATGATGGTTGGGTGGCGTGCAGCAAGTATGGTCTCCCCTGGGAAACGGCCGGTCGCGGAGACGGCTTCATGACGGCCCCGTGGGAGCTGTACAACGTCAACGAAGACTTCAGTCAGGCCGAGAACCTCGCGGCGAAGGAACCGGCCAAGCTGAAGGAACTACAAGCGAAATTCCTGGAAGAGGCGAAGAAGTACGGCGTGTTCCCACTCGACCCGCGGTTCGCCGAGCGGATGGACCCTAAGCTTCGGATTGCTGGGGAGCCGATGACGAATTGGACCTACTACGGCAACAGCGTCTGGTTGCCCGAGCCGATCGGCCCACAGCTCTTCCCGCGCCCGCACAGCATCACTGCCGAGCTGGTGATCCCGAAGGGCGGGGCCGAAGGTGTGATCACCTGCGCGGGAGCGTTCTCGGCGGGCTGGTCGCTTTACATCAAGGAGGGTAAGCCGACCTTCCGTTACACGTTTTTCGACATTGCCGATGTGACTATTGCTGGCTCGGACAGCATGCCCGAGGGTCAAGTAACTTTGAAAACGGAGTTCCGTCCCGACGGATCCACGGAAGGTGGTGGTACCCTCAAGCTCTTCGTCAATGGGACAGCGGCAGGAGAAGGCAAGTTGCAGCGCTCGGTCTTCCGCCATGGGTTGGAGCCGTTTGAGGTCGGCCGAGATTCGATTACGCCGGTCTCACCCGATTACAAGACACCGTTCGGATTCACCGGCACGATCGAAAAAATCACGTTTGAATTGACGAGGCAGTAACGTCGGGATGGATCACGCCGGCTAAGGGCATGCTCGGTGGCAATGCAGCTTTCCTTTTTCAACGAGTTCGTCATGAAACGTTTATTGGCTTGGGTCACTGCCGTCATGGTAGTCGGTGGATGGTTGGGGGTGTTTTCTGAACCCAGCCGACTAGGTGGTGCGGCTCTGGCCCAGGACCTGCCATCGCCGACGGCTGTCAAACTCGACCGCACGGTGCTTCCGCCGCCGGCCCCCGAGTTTCAAGGAAGGATCGGCCAGAATTACCAGGACTCCCAGCCCGACTGGAATCCCGCGTTGCCATTGCGAGCTCCCGCCAGCGCTCCGAATGTTCTCGTGATCGTCCTGGACGACGTCGGGTACGGACACTTGGGGTGCTACGGTGGACCGATCGAGACTCCGAACCTCGACAAACTCGCGGCCGGGGGGCTGCGCTACAACAACTTCCACACGACGGCACTTTGTTCGCCGTCCCGTGGCGCGTTGCTCACCGGTCGCAATCATCACGCCATCGGCCTTGCGGCGATCACCGAGGCCGCCACCGGCTACCCAGGAAACTTCGGCAATATCCCCAAGAGCGCGGCGACCATCGCCGAGATACTCAAGCAGAACGGGTACAACACGATGGCACTCGGCAAGTGGCACCTTGCGCCGTATACCGCGTACACGGCGGCTGGACCGTTTGACCGCTGGCCTTTGGGCATGGGGTTCGAAAAGTACTATGGATTCCTCGGTGGTGAGACCGACCAATGGGCTCCGCTGCTCGCTCAAGATAATCACTTCATCGATACGCCAACGCGAGCCGGCTACCACCTGACCGAGGACTTGGTGGACCGTACCATCGCCGACATCCGCGACCAGCAACAAGCGAACACGGGCCGGCCCTTCTTCACCTATCTCGCCCTGGGTGCAGCCCACGCCCCCTTGCACGCGCCAAAAGGGTTTATTGCGAAATACCAGGGGATGTTCGATCAGGGCTGGGACAAAGTACGCGAGGAGACCTTTGAGCGACAAAAGAAGCTGGGCATTGTTCCCCAAAACGCCGTGCTACCGCCAGCCAACGTCGGCGTTCCAGCGTGGTCCGACCTCTCGGCGAACCAAAAGAAAGTCTACTGTCGGCTGCAG
>JBILTQ010000203.1:0-9669 GCA_044371435.1 Pirellulaceae bacterium
ACCATCTCGGCCGAGTCTTCGCGGCTCTCGACGAACTGGGGATCGGCGACAACACGCTCATCATAGTCGTCTCCGACAATGGCGCATCGCAGGAGGGATTGGCGAACGGCACGCTCAACACCGACCGCTACCGGAACTACTTTCCGGATACCGTCGAGGAGATGCTCGAGAAACTCGATGACGCGGGTGGACCGTCCACAGACCCGCACTACCCGATGGGTTGGGCGATGGCAGGAAACTCGCCGCTGAAGCGGTGGAAGCAGGATACGCATGCGGGCGGCAACACAGACCCATTCCTCGTCTCCTGGCCAGCGAAGATCAAGGACGGCGGCGCGATCCGCAACCAGTACCATCACCTCGTCGATGTCGTACCGACTATTCTTGAAGTTAGTGGGTTACCCGCCCCCACTTCCGTCCATGGCGTTCAGCAAATGCCGCTTAGTGGTGTGAGTATGGCGTACTCGTTCAGCGACGGGAAAGCGACGACCCGCAAAAAAGTGCAGTATTACGAGATGCTCGGCAGCCGGGCCATCTGGGCCGATGGCTGGAAGGCCGTGGCGTGGCACAAGAAAGATACTCCGTGGGAAGAGGATAAGTGGGAGCTGTACCACACGGACGTGGACTTCACCGAAGCCAACGACCTCGCGGCGAAGAATCCGGAGAAACTCAAGGAACTCATCGCTCTCTGGCAAACCGAAGCCGAGAAAAATAACGTTCTCCCGCTGGACGATCGCCGCTACGAACGGGCTGCGGACCCCACCCGGCCGGTCGCTGCACTCTCGAAAAAGCAGTACACCTTTTATCCTGGGACCTCGATCCTACACCCTCTAGCGGCCCCACAGATCCTCGGCAAAGAGCACACGATTACTGCGCATGTGGAGATTCCCCGGGACGGCGCGGAAGGGGTGTTGGCGTGCAGCGGCGGTGAGTTTGGCGGCTGGACGCTGTTCCTGAAGGAAGGCCAACTCCATTATGCCCACAATTACCTGAAACTTGAGGAACTCCAGGTCGCCTCACCGCAGGCGATCTCGGCCGGGAAGCACACGCTGGGTATTCACTTCGCGCCCGGTGAGACACATTGGAAACCCGACTACACCATCGGCACCGTGACATTATCCGTGGATGGGATGAAGGTCAGTGAACTGCAGGGGGTCCAGATGGCGGGGCAGTACAGCGCGATGACGGGCTATGGTCTGCTCATCGGTCGAAACACCGGCACGCCGGTCAGCCACGAGTACAAGGCACCATTCCCGTTCACCGGCAAGCTGAACAAGGTGACGATCGAGTTGAAGTGATCACGGTTTGTCTGAATTTACGTTCATCGGACAATGCGATGTAAGCGGTTCCTCTCCATCGTAGTACTTCCATCGGACGGATTGTTGCAGCCGCTGTGTCGGCCGCCATCGCTCCGGCGATTGCGGGCGTCAAGTTTTTCTTGGCGAAGGACGGCACGGCCACCGCTGGCCGCTCGATGGACTGGATGGAGGACTTATCACTGCGAAGATCGAGGATGGCTCGCCGCTTTTCGATGGCCTCATCGACCGTCGTTTTGACGAGGTGAAAGCTGCTGGTCGCTGATCCACCTTCGGTGGTTAGTTGCGATGCGCCCAATGGCCATACTGGTCGAGTACCTGACTACCCCAAGTGCCGTACCAACTATAGCTGCGAAGCTCGCTACCAATTTCCTCGATATCGTACTTCATGACTCCATCGCGATCGCTGAAGATCGGTCGATTCGATTCAATCTCATAGAATCGCGCCCATAGCGATGGCGCCGCCGGGTCTTTCTTGAGGGCTGGCTCGGTTTTGCTTTTCTGGTATCGATAGCCTTCGATCCTCGCCGTCTGAAACCAGGCAACTCCTGCCTGAACTGCCCGGACGACCGCTGGGGAAGGTGCTTCGAGAGACATAAGAAAATGGAGAATCTCAGCGCTTTCCGCACCGCTCAGCGAGGCGAGTTCGAAGCTCCGTGCCGCCACCGGCGCGAGCGTTTCCGCGTCATGCTGGGCACACCAAACCGTCGGCACATCGTTGACGACGATCTGACACTTGAGAATACAGTCGACGCCTCGCTCGACCGCCGCTTTGGCTGCCTGGCGTTGATCCGCGTCCAGCCAGCCAAAATCTTCATGGCTCGCGGTATCTCTCAAGAACTCCATCAAGCGAATCATCGCCCCATCATTGAAAGTGACGTGGCGATGATACACCTGGCTGAGAGGATAGTATTGTGGCCAGCCGCCATGGTCATATTGAGCATCGAGAATATGCTGAAAGCCTCGCAGGAAGGCTTGCTTGTAACGAGGCTTGCCCGTGAGTCGATACGCCCGGGCAAGAACGCGCAGTTCACCGCTGGTCGCACCGTTGTCGAAAGTCCCATTCGGTTTTGTCAAATCATCGTTGAAGAGCTGACTGACGGTATCGATGTTCTTGGGCCAATCGCCAGCGTCGGTTTGCCAGGAAAGAAGATGATCCAGGGCTCGGCGGGCATCCTCACTCTGAAACCATTCATCCGCATTCTCAAGCAATTTGGTTGCCGGCGAAGCGGCCTGCAGCGGAAAGGCAAGGAACACCACCCACGCGAGTATCGAGCGTGCTTGTCGAGCCATTCTAGGGGGGGGCATCGTTCAATCCTTGTGGAAAACTAGCCTGTCGATGAACCAAAGCTATCGTTGCTGAAGTAAGAAAAACGCCGCCAGGCGGCCGTCGTCGATAGCCGCCAGGACGGTCGGCCGGCAAAAACTAAGGTGCTTTCCACTGGATTTCGCCGCGTTGCCGCTCAATATCCAAGCGGACCGAGGCGTGCTCGAATTCGCGGGTATAAAGGTAGCCGGTGCGAACCGCCGGCCCACGGGGCGGCCCCAGCGGTCGATCGAATTCGGGCGGCTGAGTCATCCAAACCTGGCTCTTTTTAGCATCGTAACCGTCGTGAGCGCAGAAGTAACTGTGCTGCTCGGCGCAGACCAGAAAAATGGCCAGCAGGTATTGAAAACGGCCTTGGCGCGAGCGGCTGGCGTCGAGGGCTTTGCGTATCTCATCGGTCCGCTGCGGGTTGTTCGCCCCGGCTTCACTCCCCTCTTCACCCAAGCCGGCGGTGAAGGCGATCAGGTATCCCTGGCGAGCAGCCTGCTGAAAAGCAGCGATTCCTTTCGCGACATAATCCTTGAGCGGAACACGACCGACCGCCGCCTCGAACCCCTCGAGGTAGGAACCATCGAAGGCCCCCAGCCGACTCAAGCCTGAATCGGGAAAGCGGGCCCGCAGCAGGTTGGCCACCATCAGTTTCTCCGGCCCCAACCTCCGTCGCGTTTCCCGCATCATCAGGTCATAGGCTTGTACCAGTTCACCCTTTTTCTTCTCGCCGATTTCGTCCCGTAGATAGCCTGGTTCAAGGACTTTGATATTGCCGTCGAGAAACAAACCGTCGATCGCCGGGTCAGCGCAAACCCGCTGGGCGTTATCGAGCCACCAGTCACGGAGTTTCGCATTCGTCAGGTCATAGGCTTGTACCTGGTTGCGCACCAATTGGTCGCGACCATCCCGGCCGACCAGCAGCCCGCCCCGAAGATCCTTCAAAGCTGCGTTGGCAGCATAGCTGCCGTAGTGCACGATGACATTCCGGTAGTACAGCACTTTCGTCGATGGATTGATCGCTTGGATCGCCCTGGCCGCCACCAGCGTCCCTTGCTCGGTCGAGCCAAACTGGTTGGACCCGGTCGTCTTCTCCAAGGTGATCAGCGGAAAGGAAGCCAGATAACGAATCTCATCTTCGGTGAAGGCGGTATCCTTACGAATGTGCATGTAGCGCGGCACCTGTTCCCAGGAGAATGCCGGAAATCGCCCGGTCTCTCGGCCGGGGCCCGCACCCAGGGCAATCATCGGAACAAAACCCAGGGTCATTAGCAGGGCAAGAGACTGTTGGAGGAGCCGATTTATGTTGAACATCAATACCTTTCCCTCAGGGCGACGCGTGCTACCAGGTTGGGCGGGATGCAGCTTAGGGGAGGGCGAGCTGCAAGGAACTTCCATTCTCATGCTCGGGCAGGGAAATGCCAGATCCTAGCCGATTACTTTGGGTGCCTTTCATCGATGGTGGCGGCCGCAATATACATCCCAGGCGATGCCACGGACGGAGGTGCCACCGCTTTGAATAAAGGATTCAAGCATAATTCTACCTGGGAGGAAGACCAAGTCCCGGTATCGGGATAGCCCAGGTTTGATTCGCAGCCCCATGCTCATGCTCGGCGAGGATCGTGTCGATCGCCTGCCGCGACGTAAATTTCGTTTAATCGGTCGGCTGAATTGCTAAGAGTTGTCGATCCACCACGATATTTAAACGGTAACTTATTCTCATTCCGAGACGATTTCCGTGGATCACCGCCTCCGCGTCCAAGAGCTTTTCTTGCAGCATCACGAGGGATTGAAAGCCTATGCCCTGGCTATCGTCCGCGATTTCACCACGGCCCAAGACGTGATGCAGGATGTCTTTGTAATTATTTCCAACAAAGCAGACGAATTTAAGCTCGACTCCAATTTCATGGCTTGGGCTAGCACGATAGTCCGTTACCGAGCCTTGGATGCGATGCGACGCCTGAATCGACCCGTGTTGAGCGAAGAGACACTGGCGATTCTCGCGGCGTGCGAGGTAGCCAAGCCGGATTGGCGAAGCGAGTGGTTAGCCAAGTGTTTGTCCCAACTGACACCGAACGTGCAACGGCTGCTTCGGCTTCGATATGAGGATTCGTTGAAGCCTTCGGAGATCGCCAAATCTGTCGGTTGGTCGGTCAATGCCGTAAGCGTGGCCATGTCGCGGGCCCGCAAGGAGCTGCGAAAGTGTATCGAACAACTTCAGTTGCATGAGGAGTGCTCATGAGTCTCGAGCGTATCGACTACCTACTTCAGCAGTACTTCGACGCGGATATTGCTCCCGGTGAACTCGCCGAACTCGACCATTGTTTGCGGACGCAGCCGGAAGCTCGTCAGCAGTTCCTGTGCGATTCGCAGATGCATGCAGCCTTGCGCAGGCTGGGGTTGGAAGAGACGTACGCGAAGCAGGCGCTGCACATCAGCCGATCCGAACGCAAGCTGGCGATGGTGGGTCGATCCGGGAATCGGATGCTGACAGCAGCTGTGATCGGAATACTCTTCGGCATCTTTTCGGCATCGCTTGCTCTGGCCTTTCGGCCGGGTAGGCTCCCCTTGATGAGCACGCTGGTAAAGTTTGATTTCGAAGACCTCGCTCTCCAGCCCGACTCAGGTTTCCCGCGAACCATCCATCGATGGGCCGGGGAGCCGGCATCGATCGTTCCAGCCAATGACGAGGCTAGTCCGGTCAGTGGCACCGGGATGCTCCGACTGGAACCAACCGCGGAGCGACTTTTTAGTCGGCAGTACTTAATTCTCGATTTGCGCGAGCTTTGGCAAACAGCCTCGCCGGAGGGTAAACTCTTGCAGATCTCGGCCGCCTTTCATGGTCCGCGATCGAGCATCCGCGATCGCTACCTGTTGCGGGCGGCGGTTTTCCACGAAGAACCGAAGGCTATCGATCCGCACTGGATGAATGAAGGGTGGTCCGACGAGTCGACTATGGCCTTGGCTCATGCGGCGAAGGCTCTTACGCTGCCAGCCGCGACGCCGGGGTGGCAGTCGTTGAAGGTGTGGTTGGAACTGCCGCCCAACGGTAGATTCCTGGTAATCCTCGTCGGAGCGGCTACGATGCACAACACCCCCGAGCAACGCTCCGTCCATTACGTGGACGACGTCACCGTCCAAGCCCTCCATCTGCAGTCCAAGCCATGAGAGTCCCCATCTTTGCCTGCGCCGCTTGGCTAGTCACCTCGATGCATGTCGCAGCAGCGATGGCACCCGCCATCAGTTACGATCGGCAGGTCGCGCCCCTGCTGGAGAAACACTGCTATGGCTGTCACTGTCCCGACGACGCGCGGAGTGGGCTTGATCTTACTCGGCGAGAGACCATGCAGCGTGGCGGGAATGAGCTTGGGCCAGCGATCCTTCCCGGCAATCCCGAGGCCAGCCCCTTGCTCCAGGTTCTGACCGGGGCCAAGGAACCACGGATGCCGGAAGGGGGTGACGCGTTACCTGCGATGGAGGTTGAATTACTGCGACGTTGGATTGCGGAGGGCGCCCGCGATGACACCCCGGCGTTCCCGGCGGAAGCGATCGCGGCTTTTGAACGCGACATCCGTCCGGTCCTCGCCTCGCGATGTTTCAAGTGCCACGCGGGCGATGACGCGGAGAGTGGTCTACGGTTGACCTCGCGTCGCGGCTTGCTCTTGGGAGGCCGCCGCGGCTCGGCCGTCGATCTCGATTCGCCGAAGGCAAGTTGGTTGATCCGCGCGCTGCGCCATGAAACTCCCGAACTCGACATGCCGCGCGGCGGCGACCAGCTGAATGAGACGCAGATCTTAGCCTTTGAAGGCTGGATCGCTGCGGGTCTGCCATGGCCAGAGCACGAACCGGTCCTGGCTCAGGAGCGTCAGTTTACCATCAGCGAGGCAGACCGCAATCATTGGGCCTTTCGGCCGTTGCCGAAAGAGCTGCCCGCGAATTGGACCATCGACAGTGAACTGCAGCGTTATCGATCGCGCATCGGATTACCGCAAAGTCCAGCGGTTGATCGCTATCGTTTGTTGCGCCGGGTCACCTATGACTTGATTGGCTTTCCGCCAACGGCGGAAGAGATCGAGGCTTTCCTGGCCGATCAATCCTCGAACGCCTGGGATACGGTAGTCCGTCGGCTGCTGAACTCGCCTCATTTTGGCTGGCGGTGGGGTCGCCACTGGATCGACTACACGCGGAACGGCTCTTGCGACCAGAGCAATCGCGGGCCGGCTTTCGATGCTCGGCGTTACGAGCAGTGGGTAGCGGCTAGTCTCCAAGCCGATCGGCCGTGGGACTGGTTTGTCAGGGCGCACATCGCCGGCGATCAGATGCCGGCTTATGAAGGAGCAGATTATTCGGTCGATCAAGCCTTGGCGGCAACCGTCCCACTCAACGGGCCGCGGACCTTCGAGAGATGGGAAACACAAACCTTTACGCTCATGGATAAACTCGACGAAGGGGTCGAGTTCCTCGGTCGTTCGCTGATGGGTGTTAGCTTGGAGTGCGCGCGGTGCCACGATCACAAGTTCGATCCGATCTCGCAACACGATTATTACGCCCTGCTCGGTTTCTTTCAAAGCAGCGGCTATGCGGCCATTCCCGAAGCCACGCAAAGTCGTCAGGCAGCGGAGGCTGCCGTGGCCGAGTATGGCAAGCTGATCAGGGAACAAGCTGAACTCTCGGGCAAGATTCGATATGCGGCGGTGCGTTTGAATATTCAGGGGAATGGGAGAACCAAAGCCTGGCAAGCAACGCGCACCCCTGAATTGATGGCCAAGCATCATCGGCTCAAGGCCTTAGAGCGAGAAGTGTTGAAGGCTGAACTGGCCCTGGCCGAGGTGGCTGGCGACCAGCGTCGAATCGCTGGAACGCGGGCCGCTTTGACCGCCTGCGAGTCAATCTTGGCCAATCCTTCGCCAATCGACTTCTCCGTGGCTACGATGAAGTATCTCGGTTATTTCCTGAGCGGGCATAAAGATCAGGTCGCCTTGCTTACGCGAGCTCGCGATTGCCGACGCGATGACTTGCTGGCTGAAATCGAAGGACAGGCTGATTTCTGGAACGCCGAAAGGGAACGTTGGGGGGAAGTCTCCCGCTTCGGTGGTTATCCGAAAGATGCTCCGGAAGTCAGGCAGTTGGTGCAATGGGACGAGCGGATACGAGAAATTGCCGAGGAATTGGCGATCGATCCGCGGCAGCCCTTTCGTTCGCCCAAGCCTGGCTATCTCCTCGTTCGCTGCGATGGCGGCTTGCGGCGCGAGGAAGATTTGAGTGCTTGGGATCCCGAGCATGACCAGATGCAGTTCAATTCCGACAATCCAGAACGGGTCTTCCGTCTGCCGCCCTATGTCGGCGATGCGCGGTTGCTACTACGGGGCGATGTGCTGCATCCGGGGCCCTTGGTTCCTCGGGGGTTCCCAGTCTTTTTCGGCGCATCTTCGCTGGCGAGCGAGGGTAGCGGGCGTTTGCAGTTGGCCGAGTGGCTTACCCATCCCGGGTCGCTCCAAGCCAGCTTGGTCGCCAGAACAGCCGTCAATCGCTGCTGGCAGCATCTTTTCGGGGAGGGATTGTGCCGCACTCCCAAGGAACTCGGACGGCTCGGCCACAGCCCGGAGTTGCCCGCGTTGATCGATGGTTTGTCAGTACGCTTTATCGCCAGTGGCTGGTCGCTCAAGGAACTGATACGCGAGCTCGTCACCAGCCAAGCGTATCAATGTTCGACGCAAGCATTACCCAGTCAGCAGGCCCAGGATCCCGACAATCTCTATTTTTCCCGGCAGCGCGTCCGGCGTTTGGAATTGGAAGCCATCCTGAACTCGATCGCCTACTGGCGCTCTGGCCAGCGTCCAGAGCGCCCCGCTGAACGGGATGCCATGATTTCGGCAGTGGCCGACTATACCCAGCACTTTGACGGCCCTTCGCGCTTCGACCTGATCGATCGCCGCTTCGCATCGATCTCGGCATCCCAAGCATTGTTCCTGATGAACAATCGGCATACCGCGAGGAAAGTAGCTAACGATTTAGTAGACCGGCTGGGCTTGGCGGAGAAGTCGGGGAACGATGACGAAGATCTGCAGCTACTCTATCGCAGTGTGTATCAACGAGCGGCGAGCGATGTGGAACTTGCCGTCGTTCGCCAGCTGATCACGACCCTCGCACCCGACACAACCAACCGTCTGGGCGAGCTTGCGACCCTGCTCCTTTGCACCAACGAGGCCATCTATGTGGAATAGTAATCGACCGACACGCCGTCGATGGTTAAGCTATGCGTCCACCATCCCCGGAATCATCGCAACCGGGGCAACCTCGGTGATCGGCGATACAACTCAGCCCTCCTCTGGTCCGCATCATCCCGGCAAAGTCAAAAGTGTCATTTTTTACTACTGCAAGGGTGGACCATCCCAAGCCCACACCTTTGATCGGCCCAAGCGAATCGACGACGATTCTTTGCATCCCTTTGGCTTCTCGCGCTGCGGCCAGTCCGGTCTGGAAATCAGCGACCTGTTCCCGAGCCTCCAGCGAGTTGCCGATGAACTGTGCTTGATTCGCTCGGGCTACGGGGCCTTGGCCACGCACCATGAAGGGGGCATCCATATTTTTACTTCCGCGAGCAAGGTCGGGGCCAGCCTCGGGGCTTGGATGCTTCATGGTCTAGGCAGTGCCAACCCCAGCCTACCGGGTTATGTCCTGCTGACAGGACGGACCCCCGGCGACAAGTGGGCGGTCGATGGCGGTTCGGTGCATGGTGGTGCCCGTTCGGTCGGGACCGGTGGCTTGCCTCCATCCCTTCAAGCGCAAGTCATCCGAGACTTGGAGACACCGATCGCCGATCTGGATAGTCCCTTGGATAGAGTTCGGCAGGAAGTTTGGTTGAACCAGTTGCAGGCCTTGAATCAGAGCTTCACTTCCCGGCACCCGGAACTGGCCGAGTTGCCGGCACGGAGCGAAGCCTTCGCCACAGCTTATCGCATGCAAACCGCCGCCCCTGAGGCTTTCGACCTCGCGCAAGAATCCAACCAACCGGCGATGCGCAGGCTTTATGGACTCGAT
>JBILTQ010000153.1:0-11619 GCA_044371435.1 Pirellulaceae bacterium
GGGGAGTTCGATTCATCGTGGTGCCCTCGATGAATGTCCCCAGCCGCGAAGCCGGGAGCGGCGACTGGGATACACATACACCCGCTCAAGTACGAGGCCTCATGCCCAACCTAGCCCAAGCCTGCGATCAACCGCTCGCAGGACTCATCGCTGACTTGAAGCAACGAAGCCTGCTCGACAGCACACTCGTTATCTGGGGCGGCGAGATGGGACGCGGCGGTTCAGGACACATGAATCATAACGGCAACGCCTTTAGCTGGTGGATGGCCGGGGGTGGGGTTCGACCGGGTTATACCTACGGGTCGACCGATGATCAGGGTTTCACCGCAGTCGAAAAACCGATCCATGTCCGCGACCTCCATGCCACCATCCTCTGGATGTGCGGGCTCGACTTCCGCCGACTCGAACACCATGGCATCGGCTTTGATACCACCTGCCAAGTCGCCCACGAATTGATTGCCTGAGAGGTTTTAATTCACCCGCACCAGGCGCAGCCGATGATTTCTTGCGTTTCCGCCGTTTCGCCGCCCCTATCGAGGGGAACCGAGCCATCGGCCGAAAGCTAACGTTGCGCTGCAACTCCCTTGGCGAGCTGGGGAACGAAATGCCAGATCGGCGGTCGTTGCTGGGCATTCTTGATCGTCAACCAGTGTCGCTGCTCGGGACGAATTTCCCCTCGCAGCAAGGTTCCCAATTCCTGAATCATCAAGGGATGATTTCCATAGTAGGAATGGCCTAACAAACTGGTATCGATGGGTGTGACGTCGACAAAGTCGAAATCAGGGTTATCGGTGACCGAGGGGATGGCACTCACCAAGCCAAGGCGTTTCTGCCCGTTCACTTTCACCGAAGCGATCAAGGCGCGATCTGTCGAGGAGGTATAGATGGTGGTACGTTCGCCGCAACGTTCCACCCCTTCGGCGTAACGAGCAGCGAATTCCTCCGAGTCGAGATCGGGAGCCGCCATGACGATCTGGTTGATCATCGGTTGCTGTCGGGGATAACGTAGCCCCAGAAGTTCCAACCCGCCGACCAGCGTTCGATTCCCCATCGAGTGAGCGATCAGGTGCAGTTTCTTGACTCCTGTTCGTTGGCGGATATCGGCCAGGAAACGTTCCAGATGAGCAGCGCTCCAATCCGCATCGTCTTGGTCGCTGCGGTACCAGGTCAATTGACCGCGCGAAGGCCAGGAGTACAGGATCGGAGCTCCCGAAAAACCGATATCCACGCTCAACTGGGCAGTTCGCCGCAACGCCTCATCAAAAGCCACGTTGAAGCCGTGGATATAGATCATAGCCGAGGCCTGGTCGTCCCTCGCGATCCGCTGATCCAACTTGGAGTAGAAGCTGGTGGCATCGAGAGCTTCGATACGTTGGATCATCAGATGCCGCCCCTCGTCTTCACGAAACTCAAGCAACCAGACCGACGGGGATTCGATCTGACCCGGCCGATGGACCGGCGGGATGCTTACCTGGCTGGTCCCGAGATTCAGCGGATAATCTTTGGTCATCGGCTTGCGCCGGCTGGAAAACCAGGCGCTATCCTCCTTGGCCAACCTCGTCAAAGTGGATGACTTAATCACAGCTTGCCCGCAGACCAAGAAGCTGACGCAGAGCGAGATCAGCGCCGCGCCACCCCACCACCAGCGCCGACGCCCGAAGACAGCACCTGCGATCGTCAGGCTACTGATCAGCACCGCCAGTCCGGCCGGAACCAAGGTCGTTATCCAGAGATGAAGGTCGGTAGCCTTGTAGAGATGACGGTCCGTGGCGTAGAAAACCTCGACTTTCCGAATGCTTGGGGGATCGACCGAGCGATTACCAGCCACATCACCGGAAGCGTCCCGTGCCGGGCTTGCTGTCGCCAGCGGCTTTTCGGGTGGCGCTGATTGCGATGCGGGCTCGTCAGCGATCTCCGGGGAAGCATCGGCCGCCGCCGGTATTCCCGCAAGCCCCGGCCATGGCCGGGCCGTCGCTTGCGTTTCCTGCTCCATCGCCGCAGGTTGGCTCGGGGCAACGGTCGTAAGCGTGGCCTGATCGCCAAGCTTTACGAAGGAGGGAATAGCCAGGGCACCGCCGACCAACGTCGCCGTCCCGATCACCAGAGTTTGGACCGAAACCCGTCCACGATGGATGATGGGACGTCGCATAACCTCCTCGCCTTGCCTTGCTTCGACTGGAAGACTCTTTCCCGCAGCCCGCTTGCAAGTTTATCGGTTCCGCCGCCGGCGCAATTCAGGCAAATTTTTCTGAGGGACGACGCAAATACCTGCTTGGCGAGAAAAAGAGTTGGTGGCTATCGAGCAGCCATCTCTTGGGGGTGGAGGAGGCTGGCAAGCAAGACGGTATTTCTCAAAGAACGCTGCGAGCAGACGGTTGCAAGCGGCGGCGGCTAACCCACTTGCAACGAAGCTTCCAAGTGACGCAGGACGTCGCGGACTGCGATCGCGCTATTCCCTTGCGGGACCAGCTGATTGCTCTCAATCCACTGCTCTACTTTCTTCTGTGCGGAGATGACCGTCGAGTGCTGACGGCGGCCGAAGAATTCACCGATTTCGGAATACGCCGCACGTGTGTGCTTGCGAGCCAGGAACATTGCCAGCATTCGCGGCCCGCTGACGAATTTCGTCTTGGCTTTGGTTTGCAGGCTTTTCGGATCCAGGCGGAAATTCTCGCAAACCACCCGTTCGATATCAGCGAGGCGCACCACCGGTTGGCTAGCGCGAATGAGGTCCAGGCTCGCCGAAAAAGCTTCATCATGCTTCAGCCCACGACCCAACCGCCGCTGCTCGGTAAGGAGGCGAAAGGCGATTCCGTAAAGAGCGCGGCCATCGCCGCCAGCGGATTCGGCCAGGGCTGTGACCGTCGAATCGGGCAAGTGGATCTCATGCTTCTGCAAGAGTTGCAGCAGGAGTTGGCTACGGGTCAGCCCATCGAGCGGTTCCAGGCCACAAGTCATCCCTCCCGCGATCCTCGCCGTCAGATCACTCCCCAAACCGGAGAGTTCCGACAACGAGCGATCAGCGACCAGGATGACCTGTCGGCGTTCCCGGATCAAATTGTCCAAGGTGTTACGAAGTTCCGCTAATGTCCCCGACTTCCCGAGACAGAACTGCAGATCGTCCAGGATGAAGGCATCGACGTCTCGATATTTTCGACGAAAACTCGCGAAGCCTGCCCCGCGGGCCGACTCCATATAGTCGATAGTAAATTGCTCTGCCGTCATCAGGATCGTACGGCGAAGCTGGCATCTTCGCCGCAATTGCTGGGCCGCCGCCCGCGCGAGATGCGACTTGCCGGTCCCGCTGGGACCGTACAGCAGCAGGGGACTGAGGGTCCCCGGCCGTTCGAGGACCATGTCGAGAGCGGTCGTCGCCAATCGCGACGAACTCCCCACCACAAATTCGCCCCACCAGTCGGTCTCGGTTGCCTTCGCCAGCGATGGGCTTCTCGGGGCACTCGCAGCACCGGTGGCAACCAGCGGCTTGCGAGCGGCGGCCACCTGCGAAGACACTCCCTGCGAAGACACTCCCTGCGAAGACACTCCCTGCGAAGACACTCCCTGCGAAGACACTCCCTGCGAAGACACTGCCGGCGAAGACACTCCCTGCGAAGACACTCCCTGCCGTACCGTTGCCGCCTCCGGCTTGGTGGCGGAGGCGGGACCGCGCGAGACCGCCGGATGCGTTGGACCAGGTGCGGCTTTTGTCTGATGCGACAGGCGAATCGGCAGATTGGCAGAAGCGAAATCTGTCACTACAGCTCTCAGATCATCAAGGCAAAAACTGCGGACACAGTCAACCAGGAAAGGACTTTCCAAACAGATCGACGCTCCCTGATTATGGTCGAATTCCCAGTGGGATGAAGGACCAAACCAAAGTTCCAGCCGTTCCTGGCCAATGCGTTGAGCCATCCTGTCACGCAGGATCTGACCAGCCCGGCTCGCCCTATCCTTCCGGTCGACTCGCTCCCAGTCAACCGTATCCCGATCAACCGTATCCCGATCAACCGCCTTCGGGTCGAATTCCCGGACATCCATCTGAGACGCCGCAACTTCCATCAAACCTTCGCGCTCCTGACCTTGCGATGCATCGGACGCGTGCTGTCCGCTGCAGATTCCTCAACGTCGCGGGTACCTTCCCGCGCGGTAATCGGCGTACCGATTTGCCCGTCGTTCAGTGACGGGAGGGGCGATTTTAGGTTCGCTAGCTAAGTCGTCAAACTTGTTTCGCCGGATCTTGAGCGAAAGTCGACAAGAAGTTTCAAGACCGGATCAGTTCCTCGTTATTTTCGGTGCGTCCCCCCCTACCCGGAACACCCTCGGGCGCGGCGAGAGGAAACGACTGTCGGTGGAAAACCTGTCGAAGTCTGCCGGACCAATTCCACACAATTTTTTCATAATTCCACAAGTACTTGTCTAATCAACGTTTGCGTCGATATTGAAGGCTCGGGAAGCCGCGAACCACGCCTCCAACTCGCGAAAGATGAAGAATCCGTGTTGCTGGTACAGTCTTATCGCAAAATGGTTGCGGACATCGACGGCCAGCCAAAGCCGTTGGCCACCTTGGGCGGCGACGGTCGCAATAGCCCGCTGCAGCAATTTTTTGCCCAAGCCGCGTCCGCGATATCGAGGGTCGACCCCCATGTACGCCAACTCCCAAACGCGCTCTGCGGTCTGCGCGAGGAGGAAGCCGGCGGCGATTTCTTCGGGAGCAATGGGATCGACCGTCAGGGCTTGCCAGGCGGGGCGTTCGTCGGGAGCAGTTCCGGTCGGCAGCGGGATGGACCGTTCGCGGGGTGGCGTGTCGGAGGGGTACTTCGAGGTTGCCAGGTAACCTTCGAGGGTCGCTTCGGCCGATCGTACCCCGTTCAGTTCAGGACAATCGGCCGACTGTTGGTAGGTGCGTTCCAACCAGGCTAGCCAGCGTGTCCGATCGAGCGAACGAAAGCTTGTCCAAGATTCCCCCGCCACGGCTTCCGCGGGAAGTTCCTTTTCCTCCGGAAGGTGAGCCTCCCCGACCGGTTCGATACACATCTGAAAAAGGTTGGTCAATTTCCGCATACCGCTTTCCAGGAGGGCTGATCGCGGATAGGGAGCCTGGATTTCAAGGATGGATTGGACCAGTTCGACCTTCCACTCCCAAGCTGTTTGGAGCAAGCCCGCCACACACCCCACGGCCGCCGGATGGGCTGCCAGCGACGATGGTAAGGAAGAGCAAAATTGGGCAGGCCCCACAAGGCAGGCAATCTGACCTGGATACTCTTGAAGGTAGGCGGCAGCCAAGACGGAGGAGCCACGGTCGTCGGCGAACGACGGCGGTAAGCAGGAGGCCTCGGACGAAGGCTTCGGGCCTTCGGCCACCACCGGGCGAAACCGCAGCCCGTAGCTGTCGACAGCTTGCAAGGCGTTGGTCGAGACAGCATCGCGAAGTTCCTCGGGCAGGTGGTCATGGACCAACGCAATCGCCTCCCCCCAACGTTCGCGGGGGGGCACGATAAAATGCCAATTGGCTTCGGTCGAGTTTTCCTGATACATAGCAACCTCGGTCAGAGAAACACTTTTTGCCTGATGGCCTGACGAGCCTAGAATGGCATCGGTTGGATCATTTTCAGTTTCCGTGTTCAGATTGTAATGGGTCATCGACGATGTCACGCCCGTGGTCTTGCCTCACCGCCGTCTTGATCTTGGTGCTGAGCGGTGCGCTGGGATCCGCCCAAAGTCCCTTGGAAGAGTTGGAGGCCAAGATCCGGCAGGGGTCGACGCTGCCCGAGGGTGGAAAAGGGGAACAGCCGTCGATGCCGGCGACTGCCGAAGAGACCTTGCCGGCGCCGTCCTCTTCAGCAGCGGGCCGCAAGGTCGAACTCGAAGGCTTTGGTCCCAGCCAAGCCAGCCCGGAGCAGTTGAGGCAGCCTGCTCGCTCCTCGACCAAGCCCTTGGATATGCCTCAGGCGGAGGAACCGCCCTACCTCGGGTTAACCTTGGAACGAACTCCTGATGCTGCCTCGGGCCTCAAGGTGCTGGCCGTACGCGAACAATCACCGGCTTGGAAGTCCGGCTTTCGCATCGGCGACCGTTTGCTGGCGATCGCCGGCGAAGCGGTCGACGATATCGAGACCTTTACCGAGAAGCTGTCAAAGCAGGCCGCCTATCGCCCCGTCGCGTTTCTCGTTGAAAGGCGTGGGCGGCAGATCGAATTGCTGGCAGTCATGCTGCCACGGAGTCTGGCTGCGCGGTGGGAGTCGTCCGCAGCGGAGAGGCTGGTGGAAGAGTTGCGCCGTCGATCATCGCCGACGCTCGAACCGCGGACGCCACAACCTCTCGATCCCGGTCTCAGCCTGGGCTTGGCGGTTGCCTCGTTATCCGAACCATTCCGTCGACAATTCGGGATTCCTGTTTATCGCGGAGCCAGCGTCCTGGAGGTCCGCCACGGCTCGGCCGCTTTCCTGGCGGGACTGGCCCCGGGGGATTGTATTGTTGGCATCGATGGCCAAGCGATTTCGAGTGACAGCGACCTCCTTCAATGGAAATCAACCAGTATTCCCGGTTCTTCGGCCAACGTGATCTTTTATCGTGGCGGGCAGAAGTTACGAACAAGCCTGGAACTACCGCCTCAGGAATCACACCGCGAGGATTCGGCGTTGGCGCTCGAGCCGACGCCGATCACCCCCGAGATGTTGACTCCTGAGTTCGTGATCGCCCTGCAACGGGAATTGGCGAACGCACGGGAAGAGCTCGACAGGTTGCGCGAGCAACTCCAACCCTTGCCTGGCGTACCGCGATGACGTGGTTGTCAGTCCTTCCAGCCGTGCATGATCGCGAAGCCCCTCGAGACTTGAGCAGTTGAGCCGGCAGCAAGGAGTTGTCACTGGTAACCGATCAAAAGACGACGCGTCGAGGCGACGACGCCTCAGTAGGCTTCGCAGGCAGCCCAATCCGCCCCCACTTTGATATCGACCTTCAAAGGAACGTCCAACGAGACAGCGCTGATCATCGCCGCCCGGACAAGCTTGGCCAGCTGAGCGACCTCATCGCGATGCACCTCAAAGATTAGCTCGTCATGGATTTGTAGTAGGAGCCGCGCCGGCAGGGAAGAGTCTCTGAGCTGCCGATGGATCTTGATCATCGCCAGCTTGATCAGGTCGGCCGCCGAGCCTTGGATGACCGTATTGACGGCCATCCTTTCCGGTTCCAACAGGGTCTTTTGTTGCTGCGGGTTGAGCGACGAGAAATCGCGGATCCCTTCAAGGAAACGCTTTCGGCCGGAAATGGTGGTGACGAATCCCTCGCGGCGGCAGTGATCGAGGGTCTGGCGCATAAAGTCTCGCACGCTCCGATAGCGATCGAAGTAACGATCGATGAATTCGGCGGCTTCGGCCTTGGAGATCCCCAAAGCTTTGGCTAGTCCGAAAGGACTTTGGCCATAGAGGATGCCAAAGTTGATCGCTTTCGCCCCGCGGCGCATGGCTGGTGTCACCTGGTTCACCTCAACCCCATGCACTTCGGCGGCAACGCGTGCATGGATATCTTCGTCATCGAAGAAGGCTTGGCGTAACGAGGCGTCACCGCAGTAATGCGCCAGCACCCGCAGTTCGATCTGCGAATAATCGGCGGTCATCAACAACCAGTTGGATTCCCCGGGGATAAAAGCCGAGCGGATCTCGCGACCATCGTCGGTGCGGATGGGAATATTCTGCAGGTTAGGCTCCGAGCTGCTGAGGCGTCCCGTGGCCGCGATATCCTGCCGAAAGGAGGTGTGGATCCGTCCCGTCTTCGGTGAGATCATTAGCGGCAACGCATCGATGTAGGTGCCTTGCAGCTTGGTCGCTTGACGGTACTCGACGATCTTCGCCGGCAGTGGATGTTCGGTCGCTAATTCCTGCAGCACTTCCGCATCGGTACTCGGCCCCGTTTTCGTTTTCTTGACCACGCGCAAGCCGAGTTTATCGAAGAGGATAGTGGCCAACTGCTTGGGGCTGTCAGGATTGAAGGGTTCGTCGGCCAATTCGATAATTTCCTGCCGCAGTCGCTCGATCTTGGCAGCAAATTTCTGACTCAATTCCTTCAATCGCTCGCCATCGATAGCGATACCGTTGAACTCCATTTCCGCCAAGACTTCGATCAACGGTACCTCGATCTCATCGCACACCTTGTCGAGTTTGGCTTGCACCAGCCGTTGGCGGAGAATCGGCCGAAGACGCCAGGGAATATCGACATCTTCTGCCGCGTAGATCGCCACGCGATCGACCTCAACGCTAGCCATCGAGCGTTGTTCCTTGCCGCTGCCGATCAAGCTCTCGATGGTGATCGTTTCGTGATCGAGATAACGCTTGGCGAGATCGTCCAAGTTATGATTGCGACCGCCTGGTTCCAGGAGATAGTCGGCTACCATGGTATCCATGGCGATTCCGGACACCCGCAACCCTTGAGCGCGAAGAACGATCAGATCGTATTTGAGGTTTTGCCCGATCTTGCCGATGGCTGGATCCTCGAGCAAAGGTCGCAGGAAGTCTTTGACCTGGGAGTGATCCAGCAGCCTTTCCGCCTGCGGTCCGCGAACGGGCAAGTAGGCGGCTTGACCTTCAGACCATGCGATCGAGTAGCCGACAGGTTCGGCATCGCGGGCTTTGAGGGATGTCGTTTCCGTATCGATCGCCAACCAGCGTTGCTCAGGGGGGGCATCCGCAAAAAATCGCAGCAGTTCGTCGCGCAAGTCGGCGAAGGATTGGCCTAAGGGAAGCTCTGGGCTGGGAAGCAACTCGACCACTCCTTGGCCTCCGGCCGCCGGTGGGAGCGTCGCCGTGGAACCGCGGTCATCGCCTTGGGTGGGGAACGCACAGCGATAGCGACGGCGATCGATCAGCCTCAGCGGTTGGCCGCTGGGATCGCCAGGAGTCGCTACCAGAAACCGCTCGGCCAGACGGCGGAATCCGAGATCGCGAAAAAAGCCCTGGATCGCGGCGGCCGAGGGCGCATGATATCGCCAATGGCTCCACTCTCGGGCGATCGGCACATCCCGTCGCAACTGAACCAAGCTCCGGCTAAGAAAAGCCTGATCGCGATGATCGCGCAAGCTCGCCTGCTTTTTCGCCCCTGCGACGCGATCGAGGTTGTCGTAGATCGCCTCCAGCGAGCCGAACTCCTCGAGGAGTTGCTGGGCAGCCTTCGGACCGATTTGCGGTACTCCCGGGACGTTGTCTACCGAGTCGCCGACCAGGGCCTGAAAGTCGACGACTTGTTCAGGGGCAATCCCCCAGGCCACCTGCAAGGCCTGTCGATCAAAAACCTCTGCCTTGCGGATATTGAGCAACTGCACCCGGTCGGAGATCAACTGCCGGCAATCCTTATCGCTGGTCACCAGCAAGCAACGAGCGTTGGCCTCCGCGACGTCGGCCGCTAGGGTGGCCAGAATGTCGTCGGCTTCAAAGCCCGCTAAGGAAAGCTTGGCGATCCCCAGGATGTCCATGGCCTGATGGATCAGGGGCATCTGAGCCCGCAACCCCTCCGGCATCGGCTCGCGATGGATCTTGTACTGATCGTAGAGCCGATTCCGAAAGGTTTCCTCGGATTCATCGAAGGCGCAGATCAGGAAAGTAGGCTTCCAGCGGTCGCGCAAGTCCGCCAGGTCGCGAAGAAAACCGTGAAGGGCTCCGACCTCCAGACCGCTAGGGGAAGTCATCGAAGGCATCGCGTGAAAGACCTGATAGATCAGGCTGTGGGAATCGACGATGACAACCAGATCATCCGCATGCAGCCCACCCGCAGCGTTAGCCAACCCCGACTCCGGGGAAGGGGAGGTGGGCACGGGCGGCCGGCCGCAGGTCAACGATCCGGCAACGCGACCCGTCGCGGATTCCGTCCTCGCCCGGCCAGCGGCGATGTCCGGAACGGGGGGGGGCACGAGAGCGAGCGAGTCGGCGGCAGCGCGGGCGCCGTGCGTGCCGGCGGGGAGAGGCTCCGGTTGCAACGCCGGGGCTCCCGCCGTCAAAACAGGTTCATCGCCGTCTGGAAATAGCCGCGGCTGACGGCCCGAGGAATTCTTCTTCATCCTGGGTATTCTAGCGATCACAAGCGTTCGAACGAGCACAATCGATACAAAAGATAAGCTTTGCCGAAGCATTGGGGTTGGAAACGTTTGACGCAAGCTATCTATCTATTTAGGATGACTTTACCGTTCTTTTTTTCGCCTCCTGTTACTTCTCTGCCGACTCTCGGAACGCCGAAGGGAACTATTCATGGCTCCTCGTGATCGCAATCTTTTTGCCTGGCAGGCGTACGTGATAGCGATGAGCTTCGTCGTGCTGGCCCTGATTGTGGCGTTGGGCTGGACGCTGGCGAGCTACAGCAATATCGAACGGCAGCGGGATGAGGCACAGAACAAGGCGACCACGGCCGCCGATGCCCACCGAAAACTGAGCGAGGAGGTGCAACTGTTCAAAGGCATGCTCGGTCAGCAGCAGTTTACCGAAGCCGAGTGGGGCCAACTGGAAAGCTCGGCCAGCAGTGATGAACAGAAAAAATTGCAGGACCAGTATAAAAAGGATATGAGCCTGTTCGGCCCCAACGAACCGTTGCAGAACAAGAATTACCCAAAGCTTTCGGAAACCCTGATGCGGGAGTTACGCGACCGAAACCTCCAGATCGATGCGGCCAACCGCAGCCAGGCGGAACTGGTCAAAAAGACCGAGAGCACGATCCAGAATGAAACCAAAGCTCGTGAAGCCGCCGAGGCCAAGGCGGACAGCCTGGAGAAGGAGTTGGAAACGGCTCGGATCGATTTCCAAGCCAAACTGGATGAAGGGCAGAAGATCATCAGTCAAGTCAACGAAACCCTGCAGAAAAGCAACGCCGCTCATGCCAAAGAAAAGGCCAAACTCGAGGCTTTGGTCAAAGAAAAGACTCAGCGGGCCGACGAGCTGGTTTCCCTCAATATGAAGCTGAAGAAGCGGCTTATGGAGGTCGAAGGCGAGGAATTCCAGGCCGCGCAGGGGATGATCGTCAATGTGGCCGAAGGTGGGAACGTGGTCTACATCAACCTCGGCAGCGCGGATAATCTGCGAACTGGGGTCAAGTTTGGTATCATCGATCCGCAGGAAACCCGCTTGAAGGATGCTAAGCCCAAAGCCCATCTCGAGATCGCCGAAATCCTGGGCCCGAACTTGTCGCGCGGCAAAGTCATCTCCGGCGACCTCCAGGTTCCGGTCATCATCCACGATCTCGTCTATTCCTTGGTTTGGCAAAAAGGTCGCAAGACCAGGTTTGCCCTGATGGGCAAGATGGACATGAACGGCGACGGGCTGGACGATCGCGAGGCGCTCAAGGAGATGATCCTTCAGAGTGGCGGGGAGATCTCGGAAGACCTCGGACCGGACGGAAAAGCCTCGGGGCAGATGACCGTCGATACCAACTGGCTCATCGTCGGCGAGGGTTACAAGGTCACCGCCAATGAGGACCTCGATCCGCGGCAGCGGGATTTCCGCCAGAAGTATGCCGACATGCAGCAACGCGCCAAGGAACTGGCAGTCAGCCAAATCAATCTCGACAAGGTCCTGGTTTGGCTGCAGAACGGGGGTCAGTCCGACCGGACAGTCCCGCTGGGCAATGCCTCCCGAGCCGACGATT
>JBILTQ010000566.1:0-2586 GCA_044371435.1 Pirellulaceae bacterium
GAGGGCAGCGAGCAGCTCGGCCAGCTGATCGCCGCTGATGCGGAGCTGCGCACCGTCTCCGCCTTCCAGTACCAGCCGATGTCGCTTCAAGCTGAAGGCCCTACATCCAACGATTGGGTTTCACCGTAGGCCGCTGGGGGAGCACCGGCTTCCGTGGAATCACGGATCCCAACCTGGCTCGCCGCCACGGCTCAGAGCTCGCCTATGAAGGCCTGGTGCAGCAGGGTCTTCTTCCGTTCCTCCAGGGCGGCGCGTTTGGGTTCGTAGAGGCGCGCGAGGCGCTGGGTTTCGCCGAATACGAGATTCAGGCCTGCTTGGTGTCGGCATAGACACTCGCATCCCGCTCGGGATAGCTCACATAGAAGTGCTCGAAGATCGCGTTGCACTTCTGTTGATAGAGCTCCGGTGTGTAGGCCCGCGGGAGGCCCAGGTCGAGCGCATCTTCGATTGCCAGTTTGAGCCGGGCACGGGACGCCTCCTTGGCGCGCCAGTTGAGCACCAGCAGGGCTTTCACCTGCTCCAGCAGCTCTCGGGCCACGGCCTTCACCTGGCTGCGCTCGGCATCGGTGAGGTCGGGTGCGGGCTTGAGCAGGATGTCGAAGAGGGTGAGCTCTTCTTCGCTGAGATTCTCGCGGATGTGGCTGGGGTTCCCCCGATTCGCTGCCGCACCCCAACGCTTAAATTCAGCGGCGGCCGAAGGCAGTCCGCTGGAATGATTGGTTGGGCGTCACTGTCATGGGGCTAGTCTGAGAAAGAACTCACCCAGTTGGGCGTCTAAGACGTCTGTTGGCTTCTCGCCATATGACTTTGCGCGAACGAGATCCTTCAGATCCTCATCGGAAAGCAAAAGTATGAGTTTGTCTGTCTCTAACCATGCACGCCGCCGAGCCAAGAGAGCTGATTCGGACGGTTGATTCCGGCTGCACAACACTCCAAACATGCGCATAGCCTTCGAGTAAAGGTACTGCTGAATGGACTCCACCTCACGCTGTCGGACGCTCTCGGTGTAATTCTTGAACTCCGCGACCATGAAGCGCGTTGAGCAGGTTCGCTTGATTTCTTGCCAAAAAGCGTGGTCACCAGCAATTGGAAAGACGGCGTCTCGAATATCGAGACCATCCTCGCTCCTGCTTTGCACAGATGGGACACCCAGTTGCGGAAAGAACGCGTAGTTAATAATTTCCACGCATAGGTCCTCAAACTCACGGAAAGACTCTCTTCCTGGAGGAAGCGCCTCTAGCCGGCCAATCAGCTCCTGTGCCCGAGGATCAAGTGGTGCGGGTTGTTCCAGACCGCGACGCGCGACAGCCTGGGCATCCAACAGCAGAAGATAATCTTGCTCAACTTCGGGACGATTGACTAGAAGGTCGTTGAGGCTGCGGGAGTCCCAAATAGTGATGCCCTCACGTGCTTCGATATCGCCCTTAAGGTTCTGCGGGAGCAACATAGAGACGATCAGCAGACCGTTCTTTGCACCAGTCAACTGCTTAGCTGAATTAAGTTGAGCGGCTGCGTAGCGGAGTACGGGTGTTCCGGTTCTCGGTGGCGTGATGTGCTTCACTTCGGCAACCCATGTTTCGCCCGAAGGATCGGTGAACGTGAAATCGACTCCGATGTCTTGGCTCCGCGCCCCTTGCCGCTGGAGCGTATAGCCGGAAGCCTGAAGCAGCCGGGCGCAGAGCATCTCGAACTCCTGCCAGCTGAATTTTGAATAGTCCATAATCCGCTAGCTCCGTTTCCTTGTGGACGCCCAACTAGTTCTTAGATGGTTCCGCAAACCACCCTCCCCACCACGCGATTCGCCGTATATCGCCCCTGCTTCCTGCGCGCAAAACCTTGAGAGACCCTGGAGCACTTGCGGTATGCCACCGACGATCAACCGCACAAGGGTGGTTCGCGGACCCGTGAACCACCCCTCGCACACGCAGCCCCCCAGCTCCCATTACCCCAATCACCCCTCCGGCTTCGCCAGCGGCAGCAGGCACTTGTCGGAGTCGCAGCCGGCGGGGCCGGCTTCCATCAGTTCGCCGCGGTCGTAGCGGGCCAGGGCTTCGAAGAAGTCCGCCGTGCGGCGGCGGACTTCCACCTCCTGGTGCAGCCGTTCGTAGGTTGTCTTGTCGATCGGTTCGAACGGCAGCCGTGGGAAGGTGGCGTTGGCATCGAAGCGGGCCAGCAGCGCCGCCGAGATGTAGCCGAAGCCTTCCTCGATCGCCTCGTGGATCTTGTGGGCCAGCGGTTCGATCTCGTTCTCGCGGAACTCGATCGTGGCGCTGGTGTTGTGGGCCGTGTAGTGCCGCTGCACCTGCATGTAGAAGTCGAACTGGGCCAGCGCCGAGAAGTTGTTGATCTCCACCGTGTCGGCACCCGGCAGGTTCGCCCAGCTCACCTCCGTGGGGATCTCCACCAGCCACTCGCTGCAGCGCGGATCGAACGGATCATCCAGCAGCCGCCCCTGTTCGTCCTTATCCGATTGGCTCGGCACGATCGTGTAGCCGTAGTCCATGCAGGCCAGCGCCACCGGATCGTTCTTGCGGAAGGTGATGCGGCGGATGAAGCGCTGCGCCTTGGGCGGATGCCAGCCCGGGC
>JBILTQ010000563.1:0-2581 GCA_044371435.1 Pirellulaceae bacterium
CCATGAACCCCCTGAACATACTGGGAAACCGTCTCGCCGCGGAACGTCATGGCAGCGTCGACCTGGGCCAGCACTTCCGGGGTCGATTGCCGTTTCAGATCGCGTCCGAAATTCGGTGGGATCTCCAAAACCAGCGAAACATCGTCGGCCTTCAGTCGCGCCAGGGCTTCCTCGGCCGAGACCGCGTCCGCCGTCGGGGTGAAATAGAGCTGGGAGCCAGCGAATTCCTCGAGGTAGGCTCGGCTTTCAGGAGACTGGTCGAGATCCAGAGCCGCATAGCGGATGTGCTCGATGTCGGTGGTGATACCGAAACCAAAAACCAGCATCAGCAGGGCGGAACCGATGAAGGCGAAAGCTAAGCGCACCGGATCGCGCAGAATCTGCATCGTCTCGTTCCGCGCGTAGGCCAACATCCTCCCCACGGCAGCGGCCACCGCCGATGGTGGTTTACCCGGTTGACCTTTCACCGGCAGCGGGACCCGCCCGGCCGCCAAGGTCGACGAGGGTTGGCCCGCCTTTTCACCAGCCGCCTGCTGGATCGCATCCTCCATGTAGCCGATGAAGGCCTCCTCCAGGTTTTGGGAACCGCGAGCATCGATCAAGCGTTGGGGGGCGTCGCAAGCCAGGACCTTCCCGGCATGCATCAGCGAAATCCGATCGCAGCGCATCCCTTCGTTCATGAAGTGGGTGGTGACGAAGATCGTCACCCCCTGCTTGCGCGATAGGTCGATCAGCAATTCCCAGAAGGAATCGCGGGCCACCGGGTCAACCCCCGACGTCGGTTCGTCGAGGATCAAGATATCCGGTTCGTGCAGCACGGCTACCGCCAGCGACAATCGCTGCTTGAGCCCCATCGGCAAGTCGTCCGCGTAGGCATCGAGATGCTCTTCCAGCCCGAACTTCCGCACCAACTCGCCGACACGCTCCTTGGCCTGGTCGGCAGGAACGTGATAAAGCCGCGCGTCGAGGATCAGATTCTGGCGGACAGTGAGTTCGCCATACAACGAGAAAGACTGTGTCATGTAACCTAAATTTTTCCGCACCTCCATGCTGCCGGCTTCGACCGAACGGCCGAAGAGGGTGGCGGTTCCCTCGGTGGGAGGCAACAGGCCGGTGAGCATCTTCATCGTCGTTGATTTGCCGCAACCATTCGAACCGAGAAAGCCAAAAATCTCGCCGCGTTCGATCGACAGCGTGACGTTGTCGACGGCGGTAAAGTCGCCGAAGCGGCAGGTCAACCCCCGCGCATCGATGGCGATCTCCTGCTGGTTCCCTGTCCGAGGCGGGATGGTCAATTCCTGATGGCCCATCCGCTTCTCTTCGGGCAACAAGGCGATAAAACACTTCTCCAGATCCTGGGTCCCCGTCCTGGCCATCAATTCGGCGGGGGTCCCGGTCGCCAAGACCTTACCGTCATCCATGGCTACAATCCAATCCCATCGCTGCGCCTCATCCATGTAGGCCGTCGAGATCAAGACGCTCATCGTCGGATGATCGCGGCGAATCTGATCGATGAGCGACCAGAACTGCTGCCGCGACAAAGGATCGACCCCCGTCGTCGGTTCATCGAGGATCAGCAGGTCCGGTTCGTGCACCAAGGCCCCGCACAAGCCAACTTTCTGCTTCATCCCGCCCGACAATTTACCGGCCGGCCGTTGAGGAAAAGGACTTAAACCGGTCGCCTCGAGCAACTGCTGGATCTTGGCCGGGCGCTCGCTGCGCGACAGGCCAAACAGGCGCGCCATGAAGTCGACGTTGTCATAGACACTCAACTCCAGGTACAGATTCTTACCCAAACCCTGGGGCATGTACGCGATCCGCGGACAGACCGCGCGGCGATGCCGGCGATCAGCGATATCGCCGTCCAAGACCAGGATCGAGCCCTGCTGTAATTTCTTGGCCCCGGCGATCAAGCCCATCAAGGTCGACTTGCCGACTCCGTCTGGCCCGATGATCCCCACCATCAACCCCGGCGGGACCTCGAGGTTGATCCCATCCAGCGCCACCTTCCGTCCATAACGATGGGTCACGTTCCGGATCGAGACGACCGCCGAAGCGGAGGATGCGGGGCTCGTTGGCTGGGGGGCCGAGTTGGTCATGGCTGGCTTCTCCGCAAGACGGCTGCTACTGAGGTTTCGCCGCCGACTCCGGAGCCACTTCACCATCCGCTGGTTTGGCAGGCATCACCTCGGCTTTTGTCGAAGGGGACTCCCCCGGCGTTGCAGCCCTCGACTCGCTGGCGGCCTCGCGCTTCTTCTCCAAGTCCGCTTTGGCCTTGGCGATGAATTCCGGAGTCACCGGATGCTCCAGCCACTCGGGCCATTGGGCCGCCTCCTCGTATTTCACATAGCCAACTCCTCGAACCCCCGTCTTGATCTGCTCGATAATCGAGCTCACCAAATCTTCGGGGACTTGGATCTTCACCCGAAACATCAATTTGTCGCGTTCGCTCTTGGTCTCGACCTGTTTGGGGGTGAATTGGGCTTCGGGAGAGACGAAACTCACGAAGCCCGCCGCCGAATACCCTGGACGATGATCGACCGTCAACCGCGCCTCGGAACCGACCCGCAACCGGGCAGCG
>JBILTQ010000641.1:0-2579 GCA_044371435.1 Pirellulaceae bacterium
CCCACGCCGCAACTCGAATCGCCTCGCGCTTACTCCGCCATTCGCCATTCGCCATTTTCCGCATCACCCGAACACAAGCCTCCCAATCATCCGTCCGAAAAACAGACCCGTTCTCTCCCTCGCGAACAATATCCCGCGCACATCCGACGCAATCACTGACCAAGGAAGGGCGCCCGCAAGCCTGCGCCTCATTCACAGCCAGTCCCCAAGTCTCGCCGTAACCCGAAGGCAAAACGAGCGCATCGCCCAACCGGTAAACCACCGGCATCACGCTTTGGTTTTGGAACGGCAGAAAAACCACGCGATGCGCGGAGTTGGCAGTATCGGTTGGTCGCTGCGGCGACCTGTCTCCTCCCGCTGCACGGGACTCGGCTGTCAGCTGGCTGTCTTCAGTTTTCTTATGCTGACTACTGTCCACTGACGACTGACTACTGCGCCGAACGCGCTCGTGCAGCGCTTCCTCCAACTCCCCACTTCCCACAAAGAGGAGCGTCGTCTTCGGCAAATCAGCCGCGAGAAACGCCTCAAGCAGCTCCATCGGCCGCTTTCGCGGCTCCAGCTTGGCCGCATAAAGAAAAACAAAATGGTCATCCGGAATACCCAACTCCCGCCGCCACGCCAGCGCCTTCGCCTCTAGCTCTTCATGCGGCTCGGCAAACCGCCCAACCTCGATCGTGTGCGGAACCGGAAAGAGCTTACGCTCCGGCACACCGAATGTGCGGTAGTAATCGCGGTTGTTCTGCCCCACATAAGTGAATGCGCTCGGCCAACGGTAGATCCGCGACACGAAGCATTTTTTAAGCTGCCACTTCCACCAAGGACCAAGTCCATCGAGAAGGTGCGAGTCCCCGCGAAAGATCACCGGGATCCCCGCCTCGCTCAGCCTTTCAATGGCCTGTCCATGCGACACATAATTGTAACCCGTAATGTGCACCGCATCCGGTTTCCAAGTTCTCACTCTTTCCACAAGGTCCGGATTGACCAACCCTCTGCGATGATGCGTGCCGGGATCAGTGGACGTATTCGGGACCACCTCGAAGTCATAGCCCTCCATGAGCGGAATATCCCAAGCAAACTCCTTCCCGAACTTCACATCCTGCGCCGGCCCCGCATCCCGCCACGTATAAAAAACTTTCAGCGTGACTCCGTCACGCTTCGCCAATTCCCGATAAACCGGGACGTAGTATTGGATCGGGTGCGAAACGATGAAAGCCAAGCGCATGACGTCAGAGTTTTTTAGCCACCGATTGAAGACGATGAACGACGAGGATTAGTTGCCGCGCGCACACCCGCACCAACTGGACCAGCGGCAGCAGCGACTTGATCAGAGGTCCTCTGGCTCCAGACCTGTATGCCGGGCGATGCGCGACATCATCTTGGGACCAATTTCATCGCCATCGTGAAAAGCGAAGACGTAATCGGCCCATCCTTCCCGACTCAGAACCTTATGTGATCCCGTCTGGCGCTTGACTACCCAGCCGATACCCTCCAGCGCACGCAAAACAATCCGCGCCTTGCGTGCTCACCACTTGCTCACGCTGCGACGGTGAAAACAGACTCAAGCTCGGGCGCATCTTCACCATTTTCGACGCGATCGGCGAGAATTCGGAGCACAAGAGCTTCGACTTTGGATATGGCCTCCGCACGAGTCGACCCGTAGGCCATGGCGCCCGGAAGAGCAGGCACCTCAGCGATCCACCGCCCATCATCTTCGATCTCTGTTTCCACTCTCATGCAATCCCATTAGCCCTGACTCGCCTGAAGCGCAAGCCCCACCTCCTGCTAGTCACGCCGTAGTCGTTCGCCGGGCGAAGGCGAAGGCGGACCACCTATCCCCGTTCCCTGTCTCCTGTATCCTGTCACCTCACCTGTCTCCACCCGCGAGATTTGCCAGCTCGCGCGCCACCTCCACAGCACCGCGCTGCATCTGCACCTCCCTCGTCGGCCGCGCCGCCAATTCCAGGATCGCCGCACCAACAAGTTCCCCACTCACTCCCGGCGGCAGAACCGCGCCCCAGTCGTTCGCCAGAATCTCCCGCGCCGTGTCAGCATTCTCCGGCCCGATAAACAGCACCGGCCGGCCCGTGCGGATGCATCCGTAGAGCTTGCTCGGCACGACAACCCCCTCCCATCCAGGCGACATTGTGATCAGATGCACCCGCGCCGAAGCCAAAAGACTCGGCGTCTCCTCCTCACTCGCATAGCCAGTGACCTCAACGAAGGCCCCCTGCTGTTTACCTTCTTGGTTTCTTGGACTCTTAAGCTCGTTTGCGGCGGCTTTAAGCCCCGCAGACTTTGCCCCTCTCACCGCAAACCGAATCCTCCAATCCGCCGGCAAAAACGGAACCGCCGCCAGCATCTCCTCGAAGCAATGCGCCTCGCCGAGATTCCCCGCATAAAGCGCGAGATTCCGCAGCGACTCCTCCGTCGCCAGCGCAATATTCCCTCGATCGTCCCAAGGTGGCACGACCATGGTTTTAGTTTGCCGTGTGCCATCGGCCTCTTGTCCACCAACAACTTCACACCTCTCCACTTTTTCACCTTCACGCTTTTCCACCAACGCCTTCTGCGTTTCTCCC
>JBILTQ010000223.1:0-8917 GCA_044371435.1 Pirellulaceae bacterium
ACCCGCGGCGCATGGCAGTCGAGGCAGCTTCGCTTGAAAGCGATCGGATGATAGTAGTAGTAAAAGTCACCGACCGGCCCGTACTCCTGAAAAAAAAGGTCGCTGGGCTTCGGACCGGTCAGACTGGTCAAGGTTGCTTCGAGGTCCTCTTCGGCTGCAGCTGGCTGGTCGATCGCCACCTGGGAATCCTCGAGCGTCTTGGCTTGCAACATCGCCGACTCGATCTTTTGCAGCAACTCCCGATCGATCGGGGAAGTCGGCACCCGTCCACCCAGATCGTCGAATTCAATCTGGTCGCCAAGCCGGAACAGCTCGAAACTGAAGTCGGTCGACAGCATATCCTTGCGCAGTTCCCGGAGGACAGCCACGCGATTGGAGTCGGTGGTCGCCGGCGAAAAGGCGAGGACGGCTTCGACATGCTCGCCGAAAATGTAGGATTTGGCCACGTCGCGAGCGGTGCGACGAGCGGTCTCTACGACCAAGCGGGCTGCGACCGCCTGAACGGCAAAGAATGCCAGCAGGATCGAGGTCACCAGGGCCAACCCCAGCAGCAGCAGGAATTTCCGTTCCAGCCTCCAGCCGCCGATAATTTTTCGGAGAAAGCCTTGGGACATCCCCTTTCCTTCCGGCCGTTCGCTCGGATTCTCCGAGAAATTCGGCTTACACGGTACATTCAGCGATCGAAATGGAGTGCGCTGTACGTCTCGAACGCTTTTGCAAAGTTTACTCGGCGTCGGTTGCCGAACAACAGAGGTAAACTTTCCCCCACCCGCAGACTCTAGCTATTTTTCCCATTTCGCTTGCCCACCACCGGCGACGCATTAGAATGCGTCCGGTAGGTGCCTCGCGAAGCGGAGAACTAAGGATAGGGCCGTCGGCCATGCGCAGCCGTTGGTTGTGATGGACAGCCGGCGCCGCGTCCCCGGGGAGGGATCCGTAAACCAGCGTTTTTCCATTCCTTACAACTTGACTGACTCACGAGTGGCCGGTGACTTGCCCGTCGCCGATTCCTCCTCTCGCTTTCGGAGAATGGTGCATGTCGAAACCCTTCCAGTACTGGCTGCGTCTGGCACTTGTCTCGTGCCTGTCGGTCTTGCTCTCCTTCAACCCAGCTTTCGCTGGTCGGTGGCTGCACCGTAACCTTTGCGGTTGGCCTGCCCAGGCAGCGAGCGTCGGAGGTGTTGGGACGGTCTGTGAACCGGTCGAGGTCGACGGGTGCTGCGCGACTCCGTGCCCCGCCCCAGCCTCGGCCTGTGATTCCGCCGTGGTGCCGCTCGCCGAATGCGGTTGCGGACCGGTGAACGCTTGGCCGAGTTGTGTCCCCGCGCCATGCGTTACCGAGTCGGTGGTCGTTCCCGACTGCGGTTGCGGCGTCCCTTCCGCCCCGCTCCCGTCCACCGCTGCCCCCGCTCCAGTACCCCCTGTCACCCCCGCACCGGTGGAGCCTCCGACTCCCTCGCCGGAACCATCGGTGAGCAGCGAACCGCCCATCCCGGCCGTAGAAGCAGCCCCGGCAGCCGAAGCAGCCCCAGGGGCCCCGGCCGTCGACGCTGTGCCGGCAGTCGTTCCCGAGGTGCCTTCTCCTGAACCGGCGGCGCCGAAAATCGAGGAGCCGAACACCCCGGATTTCCCTGCCCCAGCGGCGGAGAGCAAGCCAGCGGCACCGGCGGAGGATCTCTTCCAGCCTGCTCCAAGCGAATCACCCGCGCTGACGCCGCCGGCTGAGCCGAAGGCACCGGCTGCCGAGGATTTGTTTGCACCTCCGGCGACTGCCGAGCCCGCCGCGCCGGCACCGACGGAAGCGGTCCCCGCTCCGGCGGAGAAGCCTTTGGATGATCTTTTTGGAGCTCCGGCCGCACCGGCGGCGGAAAGCCCGGTCCCGACTCCGCCGGCTACCCCGAACAGCGGCCTGGATGATTTGTTTAGCGCCCCGGCCGCCGATGCTGCCTCGTCGACCAAGCCTGAGCCGGCTGCCACCGAGGCGATGCCGAAGGTCGATGACCTCTTCGGAACCCCCGCCGCTCCTGCAGCCGCGACGCCGGCGCCGGCTACCGAAGCACCCGGCAAATTGGACGACCTCTTCGGTGCCCCCGCTGCTCCGGCCGCCGAGGCGACGCCGAAGATCGATGACCTCTTCGGAACTCCCGCCGCTCCTGCAGCCGAGACGCCGGCGCCGGCGGCCGAAGCACCTGGCAAGTTGGACGACCTCTTCGGTGCCCCCGCTGCTCCGGCCACCGCTGCTCCGGCCACCGAGGCGATGCCGAAGGTCGATGACCTCTTCGGAACCCCCGCCGCTCCGGCGACCGAGGCCCCCGCGCCGGCCGCCGACGGTGCCGGCAAGTTGGACGACCTGTTTGGTGCCCCCGCTGCTCCGGCCGCCGAGGCCGCCCCGGCCGCCGACCTGTTCGGCGCGCCAGCGGAACCTGCTCCGACCCAACCTGGGGCTGCGGCGGATGATATTTTCGGTGCCCCTGCCCCGGCTGCCGATGCCCCTCCCGCCTCCGAGACGAAGTCGTCGCTGGATGATCTTTTCAACTTCAATTCCGATAGGCCAGCGGCCGAGTCGGGAACGGCGTCCGCCGCGATCGCTCCCGAGAAAGCTGGCAGTGACCCCGATTTCGAGGCCCTCTTCGGCAACCCGGTAAGTCTGTCGACGGAGCCTTCGCCGGCCAGCGGTAACGACAGCCTCCCCGCCGAGCCAGCGGCCCCTGCCGAAGCTGCGCCCGCCAACCCCGATAGCTTCGACGACTTGTTCAAGACTAGCAGTGCTCCGTTACCTCCGGTCTTCCGCGGCGCCGAGTTTCGCACCTGGGTCGACAACACCGGCGATTATCAAGTCAACGCCCGGCTGGTAATGATTTACCCCGACCGGATTCGGTTGATCAAAGACAATGGAAAGTTCAGCACGGTGCCGATGAGTCGATTGAGCCAACCCGACCTTGCCTATGTGCAGTGGGTCGCCTATAGCTTGACCGGCGCGCCCAAGGAAAAGTTGGTGACCACCGAACGCGACGGGGGCAAGCTCCAGTCGGACTTGCAACGCTAGCCGTCGCGTTTAGCCAACGCTTCATCAGGTTTCGTAGAGCACCGCTTGGCCAGTTATCCTTAGGTCAACGCGGTGCTCTTCTTGATGATCCGGTCCGAAGTGGAGTTCCCTACGGAAGTGTGCTAGCCAAAGTCTGGCTGGTTTCTTGTTAAGCCGTATCGATCCTGCCGATTTTTCGGTATGAGTGGATTCGTCCGGCCAGGCTGGACGATAATTCCCCCGGAGGAGTTGGGTTTGTCCCTTCTCTTGCCAGCCGCGATCTTTCGCCATCGGTTGGCCGTATCTGCGAACCCAGGCGAACAAGGCAAGCGATTCCCGACCATCCCGCGGAGCGGTCGCGGTCTGGTCCGTCCCATGAGCTTTCAACTCCACCACGGGGAAACCACCAGGCTTACCACCAGGATGAAGCGAAGCAGTGCTCAAAGCGTCGGAGGAACAGCGGCCCGCGCCGTTTGTCGTGCCGGCCTATTCGGATTTTTAGCCAGCTTGAGCATGGCTTCGCTAGCGTTTGCGCAAAGTCCATCGGAATTCGAAGGCGCCTTTCCGGTGGTGCAACCGGCTGCCCCAACGATCATCGATCCCTCATCTTTAGGACCACTGCCTGCACCCACGGAAACCCGCGTCATCCCGTTGCCCCCGGCCGTCACTGGGGAGAATCCGGTACAGTTTGAGGCGGTCCAGGATCGGGTCCGGCTGGTCACCCGCGATGCCCCGCTCTCCCAAGTTTTGGCGATGATCGCTCAGCAGTTGGGGCTGAATATCGTCACCGGCGAAGAACTCAACCAACGGGTGACGGTGACTTTGAACCAAGTCCAACTCGATGATGCCCTGCATGCAATCCTCTCGGTCCACGGGTTGGTGTGGTCGCGGCAGAAGAATATCATCACCGTCTCGGGGGTGAACGCCGAAAGCAACCTCTCACCGCTGGTGCATGGCCGGTTGCTCCAGGTCTTCAGTTTGAATTATGCGCAGGCTGGGGAACTGGATAAGGTGGTCAAGGGGTTGTTGTCCCCGATCGGTAAATCGTACGTGGTCACTATCGACAGCAAGGACCAGCGGAAAGCCCATGAGCAACTGATCGTCGAAGACATGCCCGACTACCTCGAGCGGATCGCTCGCTACGTTGCGCAGGTCGATGTCAGCCCGCGGCAAGTCATCGTCGAAGCCAACATCCTTCAGGTCACCCTCAAGAGCAGCGATCGGCATGGGGTGAACTTCGACCACGTCGCCCGCATCAGCCGCTCGACGGTCAACCTCCGGACCGTCGGCTTGGCTGCCAATGGAGATACCGCTGCCGCCATGGAGATTGCCGGGAGCGACCTCACCGGCTGGATTGAGTGCTTGAAGTCGACCACCGATACCAAGACTTTGGCCTCGCCGAAGATCACTGTCTTGAATGGTCAGGAAGCCAAAATCTCGGTGGGTGGGAAACTCGGCTACCTGCTGACCACGGCCACCAACACCAGTACTTTGCAGAGCGTCAACTTCTTGGACTATGGGGTGGTGCTGACGGTGGTGCCGGTGATCACCGAAGATGGACGGGTCTTGATGAAGGTCAGCCCGACGGTCTCGACCGCTCGTATCAACCCAACCTCGAAGTTGCCGGAGAGTGAGGCTACCGAAGTGCAGACGAATGTGGTGCTGAACGACGGTCAGGCCTTGGTCATCGGTGGCTTGATCAAGGAAAATCTCTCCGATGCGCAAAACAAAATTCCCTGGCTCGGCGACCTGTGGCTGATCGGGAAACTATTCCAGGGACGCGAGCAGGCTCGCGAGCGGAACGAGATCATCGTCACCTTGTTACCGCGGATCGCCGCTCCGGGCGAGTTCCCCTGCGGTCTCTCCTCCGATGACGTGGTTCAGGCGAGCACCCCGTTGATGGATAACAGCCTCCATCCGGTCGAGCGGGCGGCCTGGGAAGGTCATCTTCCCGATGCTTCCGATCGGAAGAATAAACCGTGGCGGCGGTGGTTCCGCCACGAACACAACCGACAGGACACGCCCCACCCGGTAACCAGCTATCCGGCCTACGCGCCGGCCGCCGTAGAATATCAGCTGCCAGCCAATCCTCCGGCAATGCCTGAGTGGGGACCCGTCCCTGTGGAGCGACCGTTGGCGCCGGCGATTCCCTTCCAGACACAAGCCAACGTTCTTGGCTCCGAAATCCCGGCCCCGGCCTCGCCTAACTAAACCACCGGCGAGCAGCCCGGCATGGCTGGGGAGAAGGGGACAGGCAAACAGGGGGCACTGCCGCTTCCTGTCGGCTTGGATGTTGGCTGGCGACCAGGGGCGAGGATGCCTTCCCCGATCCTGCCATCATCGCTGGTGAGCTGCTGGCCAACGACTGGCTGCGCCGTGGTTCGGTCGCAGCCACCGCGATCACGGCGCGATGCTTTCCCGAACCGAACTGGGGACCAGTTGCTTGACGGTCGGCGGGGGATAGAAACCGGGTGGCGGGTTCGAGATCAGGTCCGATGGAAAATAGATCGATAGGTAAGTCCGGCGCGCTTCGATATCGTCGCCAGCGAAGATCGGGGCATCGAAATACTCGCGGCCGCGAAGGATGACCTTCTTGGCACCGAAAAACAACCCGTCCAGCTCATTATACCACCAATCGCCGATATCGGCGTCGGACTGCCCATACAGTGGGCAGGTGGGCGGGTTGATGGGAAATCCCAAGGTGAACTCGTCGATCCCGTGCGGGTCGAAGTTTTCCTCGATCTCGCCGTTGGCGATCAAGGCGGGATAGTTGAGCCCCGGCGGTTGCCACAGGATGCTGCCGTTCAGCCATACCTTCTTGGTCGACCGGACATAGAGGGAGGCTTGGAGTCGGCAATCGCGGATCACCAACTCCTCGTTGGGACAGTCGAGGACGTAGATCCCCAGCGGCGATGGTTGTTGCGCTCCATAGGGATTGATCGTTTCGCTGAGGATGCACCGCTCGAGGTAACGAACGCCGGCAGATCGCGAGTTATCGATCATGCTGACGGAGTCGAAGTGAAAGGAGGAAGCATTGCTGGTGTTGATGACCAGGTCCGCCCTGTCCAAGGGGGCATCCCAGGTCGGGGTAATCGTTCCTGAGACCCGCGTCCACTTGTTGGCGTCGCAGGTGACTCCCGAGGAGTTTTGCGAGAGCCAACCGCCGAATCCGACGCGTCGAATGCGAAAGCCGATACTCACCGTCATCTGGTTGGTCGGCCGGATCCAGACCGAGCATTGGTATGGGCGACCTTTCAGGATTTGCGCGGTGACGTTCTGCTGCGGGACGACCGACGAAGCGCTGCGACCGGTGACCAGGCCCGACCACGACCCTTGATACTTGGTGATCGAAGCCATCGTCAAGCTCCCAGGGGTTCCCGAGAGCGACCAGGGGGTGACGACGCCGCTTTCCAAACCCGGATTGCTGAGCATCTCCGCCCCGCCCAGGGGCAAGCTGTCGCCAGGAATCACGATCCCTTGGCTTTCATAATACTTCCCCGGGTAAGTTGCCTCCGCAGGATTGAAGCTCGGCAGCGAACTCGGCCATTGCCCACCGGTCAACTGCCGTCCGTTGACCCGATAACTTCCATTCGTATAGCCTTTCCTGGCCAGGGCATTCATCGCCATGTAGGCGTAATTCACGTTGTCCGTGAAGGTGATTTTGTCGCTGCAGATCGCCCAGTGATTGGAGGTAGCATGACAGCCGACAAGATCGATGTCGTCGAGGCTGACGAGGGCACCCCGCAAGCCAGGGTAGAGGGTAGGGCGGGCTTCGAAGCGGGCCGACAAACGCTGGACGGCTTCGCCGCTGATACCGACCGCTTCGACTTCGGTAACGCCATCGAGGTTGTTGCCCAACGGGCTGGAGCGGGCCACGATGCGGAAACCATCCCCCTGGTCGTCCAACTGCGAAAGTTCTTCAAGGGTGTAGGCGGGGTCGGATGGGGAACGCTGCTGCTGTTGTTGTTGCCAGTAAGCCAGCCCGCTTTCGGCGAAGTCCCTGGCTTGCAGCCAATCCTGAGCTTGCACGTTCAGTTTTCCGTGAAGCCTGACCGTGTGCAGGCTGGCGATGGCCAGGCAAGCAACGATCGCCGAGCAACCCAGGACGACGGCATACATCGAGCCGCGTCGGATTGGTCGACCGATACAGTCATGGCCGGAGAAGCGGGCTGCGATCTGCCTGGCCGTGAAGGTGGTCGATGTTTTGGTGGGTGAATGCATCCGAGAAACCGCGTCCTGTTAAGGGAGGACTTGAGGCTGACTTTGATTGGCGGTGCGATAGCTGCTCGCGATGGCTACCACTTTCCCGGCCGCTTCGACCTGGACGGTGATTCGATAAATCCCGGTATAGGTGCTTTGCGTTTCGAAGAGATTTTCCTTGGCGATATGGTCGATGGTTACGCGACGCTTCCAGTGAAGCTCGCCGACGGTTGTCAGGCCATCTTTGGTCATCAAGGGCGATTCGAGATAGCCATGGTAATCATCGACGTCATCGAAACCGACTCGGCCTTTCCCCGACTCGCCGCTTTCCAACCCAAAGCCGCAGTCGCACTGCGGATCGCGGTTCGGCAGCAGCAGGATTTCCTGGAGGATAGCTTCCGCAGCGAGTTGGGCTCGCGAACGGGTCGATTCCAGGCTTCCACGCTGCAGCGTCCCGGCGATACTCCCCAGCGAGGTGACCATCAGGATCCCCATCAGCATGGTTGAGACCAGGAGTTCGATTTGCGTGAAACCACCGAGGCGGCGCGCCGCTGGAAGCCGCCGTTGTGAAATCCTGCTTCGCATCACGGAACCTCCGGTGTGGCACGCACGCGAATCCGAGCGTTTTGGATGATGCTTGGAGTTTGTACGGCCGATAGTTGCAGGTCGACGGCGGTGAGCAGTCGCCGTGTATTGCCGTAGGCGGCGGCATAGCCGAAGGCGAAGAATCGTGGCTGGCGATTGGTGGTGGTCTGCCAGGTATTGCCACGATTGCTGCTGGTCAGCATGGTGGGTGGCTGGCTCGACAGCGTGGCGTTGTCGAGGCATTGGATATGAGCAAGGCTCCCGTTGCCGCCGGTGGTGTACAACAACACGCAAAGCCGGTCATTGGAACTGCTTCGGTACACCGGCGCTAACGGGATATCCAGCCATTGATACTCGGAACTCAAAACCGACTGGGCTAACTCTACCCGGGCAAAGATCGCGCCGGTCGGCAGCCGATTGCTGTCGGCGGCGCGGATGTCGATCCGCAACTTCCCAGGGACAGTGGTCGCGGAACGACGGAGCATCAGCCGCAGCCCTCCCAACTCCCAGCCGCTGGTGGAGCGATCGGGACGGAAGGTGAAACCGACTCCTTGGTTTTGATCGAGGGAGACTTCGGAAAAACTTCCCTCAGGGCTGGTGTCGACGTCATTGAGGATCGCGTAGTCCGAAAGATGATGGTTGGGGATGGCTCCCGCTGTCAACCATTGGTATTGCAGGTTCAGTCCGCCGATTCCCGCGAAACGCGGCAACAAACTGCTGCCGTTGATTTTCCAGAGCAGCGTGTTGGCGTTGGGGCCACTGGCTCCTCCCCATTCATAGCGGATTTGCTCGGGAAGCTTGTCGCCGGTCCGGTCTGGTACGCATACTTCAACATGGGTGTTGGAGAAAGAGACGATTGACTGGGCCGCCTCCAGATCGCTGGTCATCTGCAACATGGCATCGTGCACGGCATGGACTTCGCGGAAGGTGGCTTCCTCGTGGGTTTTGGCTTTGAGCATCGCATGCAGGCAGAGGCCGACGCTACCCATCAGGATGACGGAGCCAGGTAGCGAGACCAGCAGCTCGAGGGTTGAGAAACCTAGAGACTGACGGCGACGAGGAGGTGAGGGAAGCCGGGCATTCATTGGATTTGGATGATCCCAGTTT
>JBILTQ010000608.1:0-2578 GCA_044371435.1 Pirellulaceae bacterium
GCGGTCGAGGTTGGCGCAGTCGGCCAACGCGGCCTCGAGTTGACCGGCTTCCCGCACCAGATGCACGCCGACGCTCGAACCCTCGCGCGGCGCCTTGACCACGATGGGCAGAGCGAGAGTGGGCTTGGCACCCGGAGCGATGACTTCCGAGCGTGGCGTCGGCACGCCAGCCCGGACAAAAAGTTCTTTGCTGGCCAGCTTGTCGAAGGCAATGCGGCTCGCGGACTCCCCCTCCCCGGTGTACGCGACACCGCGCCGGTCGAGGATCGCTTGGATTTGTCCGTCCTCGCCGAAGGTGCCGTGGATCATGTTGATGCAAAGGTCGCTGCCGTCCGGTAATTCGAAATCCGGACCTTTCACATCGACCTCGCTCACGCGGTAGCCTGCTCCACGGAATGCGCGGGCTACTGCTGCGCCGGAGCGCAGGGAGACTTCACGTTCCGAGCCGGGTCCACCCATCAGCACGATGAGATGAAGGTCTTTGAGATCGGTGGTCTTCATGCCGCAACCTCCTCGCCGATGATTTGGACTTCGGTCTCGAGACGGACTCCCTGCTTTTTCAAGACTTCGGCGCGAACTTGTTCAACCAGCGCGAGGACTTCGGAGGCCGTGGCGCCCCCTTCATTCAGAATGAAATTGGCATGCACGTCGGAAACCCGCGCCGCGCCGACTCGCGAGTCTTTCAGTCCCGAGGCATCGATGAGCTGCCCCGCTTTACCGCCGTCCGGATTGCGGAAAATGCAACCGGCACTGGCGCCAGCGGGTTGGGAGGCTTTGCGTTTGGAGGAATACTCACGCGTGCGGCGCTCAACTTCCGCCGGCGTTGATTTGCGGCCGCGGAAACACGCGGAGAGAGCGTAATTTGTGCGCAGCAAAGGCACACTGCGATAGTGGACATCAAGGTCACGCGGTGATTTTTCGAGGATATTTCCTTCCTGGTCCGCGTAACGCATCGACTCGACCTGATCGAAAGCCTCGACACCCATGGCACCGGCGTTCATGCGCAAACATCCGCCAACATCACCGGGAATTCCCTCCATCCACTCGAATCCCTCGAGTCCGGCCGTGATGGCCGCACCGCTCAAAGCCTTGAGCCGCACGCCCACGCCCGCACGTATGTGGTCGCCTTCCACATTGAACTCGCCGAAGACCCCGCGGCGCAAGCGCACCACCGCGCCGCGCAATCCACCGTCGCGCACGATGAGATTCGAGCCCCGTCCCATGACCATGAAGGGGATCCCTGCTTCGTGCGCGGTGCGCACCAGTTCGCAAAAGCCCTCCTCGGTTTCCGGTTCGAGCCAGAACTGGGCCGGACCTCCCACCCGCATGGTGGTGTGCTTCGCCATCGGCTCGTACAACCTCGCCACACCGGGCCCCATGGCCGCGTGCAACTTTTCCAAAGTCTGCAGATCACGCGCCAAGACCGCGCCTTGCTCGTGGATGTTCCCCGCTCCGAGCGTGACGAGCAAATCACCGGGGCGCAAAAGACGACCGGCTTCGATGCCGGCTTGGACACGCGAAGCGGCATAGGTGGCATGGCCGCATCCGGAATCCGTGGCGGCATCAGCGATCAAACGTCCGCTTACTCCGGGAATCGGAGTCTCACTCGCGGCATAGACATCGGTGACCACCGCGGCATCGGCAAGGGCCAGCGCCCGGCCGAATTCGTCTTTCAGGGCCTGCGTGCGCGTGTAGCGATGGGGCTGGAAGAGCAAAAGCACACGCTGCCGGCCCGCGTCACGCGCGGCACGGACCACCGCGGCGATTTCCGTCGGATGATGACCGTAATCGTCGATCAGAAGGTAGTCGTCCGAGGAATAAACCACCTCGAAGCGCCGTCTCGCTCCACGAAAGCTTTCGAGGCCGGCCGCGCATTTGGCCACGTCGAGACCAAGCTCGGCGGCCAAAGCCAGAACAGCCGTGGCATTGACCACGTTGTGTTCGCCGGGAACGTTCAGGGTCACGCGGGCCAACTCGCGGCCGTCGTGACAAAAGGAAAATTCGGAGACGAAACCGGAGGAACGGATATCGGTGCAGGAATAGGTTCCGGTTTTGCCGTAAGAAACGGCACGCGGGCGATCGGCGCAGACGCGGACCGCACCCGGATCGTCGGCGCAGTAAAATATTTTTCCGGTGGTTTGATCGAGAAGACGGCCGAAGGCCGTGTCGATCGCGGCAAGATCCGCATAGTGGTCGAGGTGCTCGGGTTCGATATTGAGCACGATGGTGTGCTCGGGATGGTAGAGCACGATCGTGCCGTCGCTCTCGTCTCCTTCGGCCACGAAGTATTCTCCGCCCGCATCCCAGCGCGCGTTGGTGCCGAGAATAGGAATTTCCGCGCCGACATAATGCGACGGGTGGACTCCGGCCGCGCGCAGCGCGTGGGCAGTCATGGCCGAAACCGTCGTTTTGCCGTGCATCCCCGCCACAAGGATTCCTTTTTTCCCGAGAGCCAGCGCAGCGAGGGCCTCGGCGCGGCGAACCATCGGTTTGCCCAGCCGCCGTGCGGCATCATAGGCCGGATTACCCTCGCGGATCGCGGAAGAGTAGATGACCAATTGCGCGTCGACCACGTCCT
>JBILTQ010000621.1:0-2569 GCA_044371435.1 Pirellulaceae bacterium
CCGGAAATAGTGCTGGTTTCGCCCGTGTTGTTGCTAAGGTTGATTGAGGACATATTCGACACGACGAGCCCGGTGAATTCGGCATTCATGTTGGCTCCGCGGTTGAAGATCTGGATTCGTCCAATGGCGGCGTCACTAGTTCCGCCAAGATTGATGATGTTGTAAGCAGTCCCTCCCACAACGCGGAAGTTGATCTGGTTTGTTGAGATCATTTCGACAACGTATGTTTGCCCCGATTTGAAATCATTGAATCCCGGCATTCCTGAGCCAACGGTGGAGGAGCCGACATACTCTGCGGTGCTGTCACCGCCGACGAATTCCACCCGGAATCGGCTGCCATCTATAGCAGCTGCGGCAGGGCTAGAAGTCGTCGGAGACCCCGAGCCCGCGGCGAGAGTGAACCCGATCGCGCCATCGGTCTGAACGCCTGTCCGCCCCGGCGAACCGGAATTCGAACCCTTAAGGCTGATGGTCAATGACTGTCCGACCTGCAGAGAAAGAGCACTGCCGCCCAAAGTTCCGTCTGACGTCAGCGGACGCCAATCAGTAACGCCCCAATTCACATCAGAGGTTTCGGACCACAGGCCGATGCCGCCAGTAATGCTGAAGTCGTTACCGCCACCATTAACGGCAGTGTTCCATGCGGTATCGCCCGTGGTGTAAGTAATCTGCGCTGTAAGCGGACTGGCGACCGCCACGCACGCGGAAACTATGACAAAGATTGGAAGAAGCTTTTTGTTCATGGGGTAAGAATTGGGGGTTTGGTTTGTGTGTCGGGGAACGACTAGCTGCGGCGAAAACTACGGTTATTTTTGCTTCGTGCAACAATTTTGTGACATTTTCGCACAAAAATTTTTGGGACCTAAAGTGCTTGGGCTTAGCTCATTAGCGAAGATAACTTACTCGTGATACTCGCTTCTCTTGTGTCGGCGGCTAGCTTTGTCGTGGCCACTTGGACAGAGCCAACGCGCATTCAATGGATTTTATCCATAGTCCACTGTCTATCATGCGGTTGTTCCATCGGAATTCCTGGGTCGAGCGAACATCCCATTTGCCGCCCATTGCGGCATTGAGGGCCGCGGCTATGTCCCGGAAACTCCAACCGGGGTTCCCATCGAGTAAATAGAGGCCCGAAGAAAGGCCGATCACATCAGCCAGGGTGCGGGCGGTATCGGCTAAAAACGAGCAGGCCGGGAACCATTCGGCGCTGGCCGCGATATGCCCGTCCTCGGCTTGGCGCTGCGCCAAATATTCCGTCATTTGGTTGCCGCCGCGACGCAAGGCGATCTGCCATCCGATCCGAGCGATGCGCACATCCGGATTCACCGCGCGTACGCGCTGCTCGCACTCGAGCTTGTAGCGTCCGTAGTCATCGGATGGCTCCGGCGTGTCATAAACGGTGAACGGTCCATATTGCTGCGTTCCGTAGACCGAGGCCGAACTGATATAAAGAAATGTGATCCCCTCCTCCGCACAGACGCGCGCCATATCCTCCGACCACTGCGGACCACCCATCGCGCAGTGAATCAAGGCAGACGGCTTCGTTTCGCGGACGAAGCGCTCGACCATTACGCGATCATCCGGCGACGCCACGCCGCGATCCCACCCCACCACTTCGACTCCACGCCGGCGCAACTCCTCCGCCAACACCGGCGCCAAAGTGCCGTTCATTCCGGTGAGTAGAATCTTTTTCATGGCCGAGCGGAAAACCCCATTATGACCAAGCCGAACCAGAACAGAAGCAGACGTCCACCCACGAACAGAGCCGCTAAGCCATACCCCCGAGCCTCTGCTTCCCATGACGCGGCTTGCGCCGGCGGACGTTAGCGTCTAGTCTTCCGGCTTTCCGGGATTCGCCTTGGTCCCGCACTCCGCCATGCAAATACCACTTGTTTCCCGCATCCCTTGGGATCGCGTCAACTGGACCACGAGCATTTTCCTCGCTGTCATTAACACCTTGGCTGTTACAGCCGTGCCTCTTTACATCTGGCACTATGGCCTGGACTGGTTTCAAGTGGCGCTCTTTCTCTTTTTCTACATCGCGACGGGGCTGAGCATCACCCTCGGCTACCACCGACTCTTTTCGCACCTTTCGTTCAAGGCGAAGGCCCCCGTCAAGCTGGGCACCCTGCTCTTCGGCGCCTGCGCCTTCGAGAATTCCGTCCTCGATTGGAGTTCGGACCACCGCAAGCACCACAAGCACGTCGATCACGACGACGATCCCTACGACATCACCAAGGGCTTCATGTGGGCGCACATCGGCTGGCTCCTTTTCAAACTCAGCCCCGAGCAACCGATGGATAACGTCAACGACCTAAGGCGCGACCCGCTCGTCATGTGGCAGCACCGTTGGTGCATCCCGCTTGCCTTCATCCTCGGCTTCGGAGTCCCCGCCCTGCTCGGTTTCCTCTGGAACGGCCCCAGCGGCGCACTCGGCGGGTTCCTGCTGGCCGGCGTTCTGCGCGTCTTTGCCGTGCAACACAGCACATTCTTCATCAACTCGTTGTGCCATACCGTAGGCCACCGCCCCTACTCGACCCGTTGTAGCGCGCGTGACAGTGCCATCATG
>JBILTQ010000109.1:0-15141 GCA_044371435.1 Pirellulaceae bacterium
CCCAGCGAGTGATTAGCCCACATCGGTAAACCAACCTAGCTTTCTCCGACGAGCCCCATCCAGGAGGCTTTGGTTGGGGGGTACCGCAATCGGGAATTTCGATGGCTGTTCGCGAACAAACCAATTCGCCCTGGCGATATTGTTCAGCGCCCTCGTTCCCGCGAACCATGGCCAGACGCCAATTGGTCGCTCACGCTTCCGATCACCAGGCGGTTACTTTCGGGTTTGCTAGTAAACGGCGGAGCGAAGGGGTTGATGGATAACCACGCTTCCGAGCCAGTCAAGTATCCGGAAGGCGGTCAGCAGCGAAATTACGATTCGCTGATGACCGGGGTCATGGCGATGCTGCTGATCAATATCGTGCAGCGATTGATCGGGTTGGGCCGCAATATCGGGTTCTGCCATTTTCTTTCGGATGATGAACTTGGGCTCTGGTCGTTAGCCAACAGTTTCCTGTTGATGGCCCCACCTTTCATCGTCATGGGTTTGCCTGGATCCTTGGGGAAATTCGTCGAGCATTACCGGCAGCGTGGTTGTTTGCGGACGTACTTCCGGCGGACGGCATGGGCATCCGGGCTTGGATTGTTGATGCTGATGTTTGGTCTTATGCTGATGCCCGACCTCGCGTCCTGGACCCTCTTCGGTCAGCAGACTACCTATGATGTCATCGTTGGTTTAACCATAGCCTTAGGGGTGTTGACCTTTCACAATTTTATCTACGATTTTGCTCTGGCTTTGCGGCAAATGAAAATCGCCTCGCTGATGCAGGGAATCCACAGCATCTCCTTCAGTCTTCTAAGTATCGGCGGGCTGTGTTGGTTTCCGACCTGGAAGGTCCTGATCCCGGCTTTCGTCCTGTCCTGTATTCTGGCAAGTTTGCCGATGTTATACGTGACTATGTTTCATCTGCGTGACGAGTTTGATGACCATAGTCAGCTTTCCCATCGGGGAATGTGGCCAAGGGTGTTGCCTTTTGCTTTAGCCTTATGGTGTACCAATATCCTTTCGTGCATGTTCGAAATCAGCGATCGTTATATGCTTTTGCATTGGAGCGCTGGCGATAAGGTGACGGGACAAAGTCTGGTTGGCCAGTACTACTGCGGGCGAATACTCCCGAATCTGATGTATAGTCTGGCGATGATGTTTAGCGGGATGTTGCTACCCTATCTGAGTGTCGACTGGGAGCAACGCCGACTCCGGAAGATCAGCCAGCAAATGAATCATATCCTTCTGATCGGCAGCCTTGGCTTTACCTTAATCAGCGTCTGCTGTTTGGAGGTATCACCCTGGTTATTCGAAAGAGCCCTAGACGGACGATATGGCCCAGCCCAAGGTATCTTGGCTCTTTCGTTGATTCAAACGGTCTGGTCCAGCCTGGCGTTGATCGCTGGTACATACCTGCTATGTGCCGAGAAGGGAGGGCAAATTGCTGGGCTGTTGGCGGTAGCGATTGTGATTAACGTCTTCTGTAATTGGATGATGATTCCGCGATATCAGTTATATGGAGCCGTGCTCGCAACGACACTGGCTAATCTGTTGCTGATGCTAGGCACCTATGGGTGGCTTGGCCGATTTGGCTGTCGCTTGGAAGCGAGGGTCTTCGTCATCAGTCTCTTGCCGCTGACCCTGGTTTGTGGATCCATGGTTACCAGCGGGTGCTTGGCTTTACTGCTGGTGCTTGCGGGGCGTACCCAATGGTTGCTGAGTGATCAAGATCGAGAACGCGTGGATGCGATCCTGATTCCGGTGCTGAAACGCTGCCGTATTCCGCTGGAATCACTCTGGCCGGCGAAATCTCTGGCGAGCAGGACCGCTTGAGGCGGGAAGCCAAGGTGATTCTCGACAAATTATCAAGCAAAGCGGGCTGGAAAATCCTCAGCCAGTGGTTCGCATGCCAGCTGCAATCCCCTGGACCGTCAATCGCAGCATATCTCGTAATTGCTCGCGTTCGGTCTCCGAGGCATCGGTCTGAATCAGCCGTCGGCGTTTGAGGAATTCCACTTGAATCAGGTTCAAAGGATCAATGTAAGGGTTGCGAACTTCGATACTGCTGAAGAACCAAGGGGTCGTCGAGAGCAGTTCGTGACCACCGACGATATCGAGCAAGGCTTGTCGCGTACGATCGCGCTCAGCCGCAATCAAGCTCCAGCAACGTTGGCGTACATCATTGTCTTCGGAGAGTTCGGCATAGTGGTGGGCAATCGTCATGTCAGCTTTCGCGACCGCCAGGACCGCGTTGTCGATGGTAGCTTCCATGAATGGCCAAGCCCGATACATTTCGCAAACGGTCTTCCAGCTCCCACGATCGCGGTATTTGACTTCGACTAACGCGGTACCCAGCCCGTACCACGCGGGGATCATGCAACGATTCTGTGTCCAGGCGAATACCCAAGGGATCGCCCGCAAGTCATTCAAGGTTCTTTCGCCGCGGCGACGCGAAGGCCGCGAACCAATCGGCAGGTTCTCGATCTCCTCGATGGGCGTGGCGTCGCCGAAGAACTGGATGAAGCCGGGCTGCTCGACCAATTCACGGTAAGCCCGGTAGGATCGCTGAGCTAATTCCTCGATCATGCTCAACCAAGCCGGCTTGATCGAAGGAGCGGGTAGGGATGAGGCTACCAGGGTTGCCCAGGTGACCTGCTCGAGATGCCGATAGGCAATTTGCACGTCATCGTAGCGTTCGGCGAGTACTTCCCCTTGTTCAGTAAGGCGAAGGCTACCATCCAAAGCCTCGGGTGGCAAGGAAAGAATACCGCGGGCCGCGGGTCCACCGCCGCGGCCCAAGGACCCGCCGCGACCATGGAAAAAGGTAAGTTTTACCTGATGCTGCTCGGCCACTGCCTGCAAATCCCGCTGAGCCTTGTAGAGTCCCCAACAAGCAGCCAGGTAACCCCCATCCTTGGTGCTATCCGAGTAACCAACCATCACCAGCTGCCGGTTATCCAGCCGGGAAACATGGTCGCGGTACAAAGGATGATCGAGAATATCAGCGAAGGTTTTCCCCGCCTGGTTGAGATCATCGATTTTTTCGAAGAGCGGCGCGATTCGCAACTCATTCTCATGCGGGATCGCGGCGGTGACCTGCGCCCAACGCCAAAGCCAGAGAACATTGAGCAGGTCACTCGGGCACTGGGTCAGGCTGATGATGTGAGCCCCCAGGCAATGTGGACCGAAGACTCGTTGAGCGGTATGGAGGGAACGAAACAATTCGAGCGTATCAACAGTCAGAGGAGCCAGCTTCGAGATATCGATGGGTTCGCGCCACGGCATTGTCTCCGACAGGATCCGGCAACGCTGGCTTTCGTCTAGGTCGGCGAAACCATCGATGACACCCATGTTTGATAGGATATCGCCGAGGATCTCACGGTAGCGACGGGCATCCTGCCGCACATCCAGCCGCGTCATGTGCAGCCCAAAGACTTGAGCCAGGTCGAGCCAACGCTGGATTTCCGATTGGGCCAAGAGCGAGCTGTGGTGGGTGTTCAAGCTATCATAGATGACCTGAATATCGGCCATGAGGCAGTGGCCGTCGCGGTAGCCACCAGTCGGGAGCATCTGGTCCAGGTCGTTGACCATCGACTGCTCAAGTCGCCACTGAATCATACGCACCCAACGGCGATAGATTTCGTGAGGAGCAACCGTCGTCAAAGCCTCCTTCAAAGGAAGCCAGCTTTCGGTGCGTTCAGCCAGAAGTTGAATGATCGTGGAATCCGTCGCCATCTCATGGCACGAGATACTGAGGAAGTCATACATCGAATTGCATATGCCGGCATGCAACTGGCAGGCGGACTCCCTTAACCATAGTAGCGTTTGGCGGGTGACCGCCGCTGTCACATTGGGATTGCCATCGCGATCCCCTCCCATCCACGAGCCAAAGCGCAAGAAGGTCGGAATTCGAAAACTGAAGTCTGGGTAGTAATGCTTGAGGGCTTTCCGCAGGGCGCCGTAAATCTGGGGAATGACCTCAACCAATCGCGGCGTAATCGATAGCCCACGCTTGACTTCCTCGAGGACGGTCGGTTTCCCTGGGCGGAGGAAATCGGTCTGCCACAAGACAGTAAGCTCGGTGCGCAGCCGAAGCTCCAATCGCGCACGTTCGCGAGGCAGGAGATCCTGTCGATCGAGTTCCTGAAGCGCATGCCGCATCCGGCGTAGCTTGGCGCGAATCGAGCGACGCTTGGCTTCACTTGGATGAGCGGTGAATACCAGTTCGACAGCTAAAGAGTTCAAAGCCTCCTGGACCTGCTCTCCGGTAAAGCCAGCCAGTTGGAGTTTCTCGATTGCAGCCGGAATCGATTCCGAAATCGGCTGGGGATCGGCATCCAGGACCCGCGATCGCAGGACGCGAATTCGATGACGGTCTTCGGCGATATTGGCGAGGTCAAAAAAAATGCTGAAAGCCCTGGCCACAATCCGGGCGTCAGCCAGCGAGAGTTCGCCGATCTTGTTCGTCAATTCCGACTCAGCTTCATGGTCGCCGTTGCGACGTCGACGCGAAAGTTGGCGAATCTCCTCGACCAGGGAGAGGGCGTTCTCGCCAGCTGCTTCACGGATAATATCACCCAGAAGATCACCCAGCACGCGAACATCGCGCCGCAGCAATTCATTGCTTACCACTACCATCAGAGACGCCTCGAATTTTCTCGGAAACTTCGGCTAGGTTGCAAAAAGCATTCCATGATTCGGGAATGCTGGCAAGACGAGGGAATTGGTTCGATTACCAGCCAAATTTCGAAAAAAGCCGGCCAGGAAGGGGGTGGGCAAGCCTCGGCTGCTGGCGTCCGGTGCTGAAAAATTAGGCGGGGCGATCGCGCGAAGCCTAGTCAGGCGAGGCAGTCAGAGCCCCGGCTGCGGCTTGGCTAAGCCGTGGCGGGGTAACTTCCTACCCCCAGGCCCTGGCTTAGACCTGCCGTCGCATACAACAGTTCTTGTACTTTTTCCCCGAGCCGCAGGGACAAGGATCATTGCGGCCCACACGCTCGCCTTGGCGACGGATAGGCTCCAGCTTGCTGGCTTCACGGCCGGCGGCGTCGGCAGCTGCCATGTTGTTTCGCTGGCTGGTCGTCAGGCCAGCAGCCACTTGGGCCACCTCGGGCGGAGCCGCGTCATGTCGTGCTTGCGTCTCGACGAAGGAGCTAGCGATCAGGCTGTCATCCAAGGCTTCCATGCGGAAGATGATATCGGTCATCCGCTCGCCAATCGAGAACCACATTTGCTCGAACAATCGCATCCCTTCGCGCTTGTATTCAACCTTGGGATCCATTTGCGCAAACCCACGGAAGCTGACGGCGCTGCGCAGATAGTCCATGGCAAGCAAGTGCCCCATCCAGGTATCGTCCACGATACGCAGCAGTACCGTACGTTCCATGCGGCGGATCTCGGGGCAGAATCGATCTTCTACCGCTTGGCGAACAATCAACTCTAGGCCGGGGCGGTCGAGATCGGCCAGTTCTTTCCAGGATCCGGTCCACCCCAGACGCTCCTGCATCCATTGATAAAGTTCTTGGAGAGCTGGCTGATTTTTGACTTTACCAGCTAGTCGATCAGCTACCTCCCCTTGGTACAAGCCATCGACTTTCTCCAGGGCGGTTCGCTCGATCAGATCGCTGCGTTTCAAGGCTTCCGCCGATATCTTGACCAAGTGATCATAGACTTGCGAGCCGTCGAGTTCGGCGATAGCCAATGCAGACGGGTCCTCGAACCGCTGAGCGGCGTGCTGGATGATTGCATTCCCATCGACATGATATTGGTTGGGGCCGACCGCTTGGCGATAACGGGTGAAGGCGGCCATGACCGGGAACTGGGCTTCGCGTTGACGATAAGCTGTCTCGGCGGCTCCCAACAGCATTTCTTTGAGGGCAGGGGCTTCAACGTCCTTAAGCTGGTTTGCGTCGATGCGCACATCGAACTTGATTTCCATCCAATTGGTCAACATCCGCCGCCCGTAATCCTCATTCAGGAAGGTGCTACCTTCACTGAGATCGATCTTGGCGATGAACTCACGCGCTTTTTCGAAGATGGCCTCATCGATCCGGTCACGCTCAACTTTTTTGAGCGAAGAGGCATTAAAATTTGTTTGGTAGCGAGTATTGGACCATTTGGCCAAGGCATCCCAGTTCCACTCGGAGGGATCCTCCTCCGAGGGGAGATTTTCATCGATGGCGTCCATGATTTGGGTTTCCGCTTCGCGTTCCGCCAGGTCGCGGGCGTAGAGGGAAGCCGATTCCGGATCAAGCCCGCGGAAATCCTTGGGTTCCAAGGCGCAGGCGAGTCGTCCACCAGCCCAGCGGGCGTAGGATTCAGGACCAAAGAGCGGATTGATGAACTGATCGACGTTGTGGTCAATCTGTTCTTTGATCTGTTCGAGCACCAGTTGCCGACAAGAGATGCCATCCAAGATTTTCTGGCGGTAGCCATAAACGCTTTTGCGCTGGTAGTCCATGACTTCGTCATATTCGAGCAGATTCTTACGTGACTCGAAGTGCCGTTCTTCGACCTTTTTCTGGGCTGCCGAAATGCGCTTGGAGATAAAGCGACTTTCCAGGGCTTCACCTTCACCCATCCCCAGTTTACCCATCATGTTGCGGACCCAGTCACCGGCAAAAATCCGCATCAGGTCGTCTTCGAGCGACAAATAGAAGCGGCTGCTGCCGGGGTCACCCTGTCGTCCGCAGCGTCCCCGCAACTGCAGGTCGATACGCCGCGACTCATGTCGCTCCGTGCCGATGACCATCAGGCCACCGATCTCGCGGACGAATTGCCCCATGGCTTTCATGTTTTCGCGTTCTTCGATCTCGCGTACCAATTCGTCCCATTCCTCTTTAGGGACTTCAAGTCGCGATGGGTACTTATCCTGCAATCGAGCCCAGGCCATGGTTTCAGCGTTACCGCCGAGAATGATGTCGGTTCCGCGACCGGCCATGTTGGTAGCGATGGTGACCGCCCCGACACGCCCAGCCTGAGCGATGATTTCAGCCTCGCGTTTGTGCTGCTTGGCGTTGAGAACTTCGTGGCCAATGCCACGTTCCTCGAGCAGTTTCGACAAGCGTTCGCTCTTCTCAATCGAAACAGTGCCGACCAGGATCGGTCGTCCTTTGCGATGGATCGATAGGATTTTTTCGCGTGGTAAGACCTGGGGCTGTTTATCTTCACGTGGACGAATGGAGACCTGCTGCTCGTCTTCGGCAGTAATAACACCGATGATTGGCCCAGCCTCCTTCGTCTCGACCGTATCAAACTTATTGGCTAATTCGATATCATCGGCTACGGCTTTGTACTTCTCTTTTTCCGTCAAAAAAATGGTGTCCGGCGATTCGATCCGCTGCATGGATCGATTGGTAGGGATAGCGATGACATCCAACCCGTAGATCTTGTAGAACTCGTTGGCTTCCGTCATGGCCGTGCCGGTCATCCCTGACAGTTTCTTGTAGAGCTTGAAGAAGTTCTGCAAGGTGATGGTGGCTAGTGTCTGGTTTTCCTCCTTGATGGGAACACCCTCCTTGGCTTCCACCGCCTGGTGCAGTCCATCCGACCACTGGCGTCCTTCCATCAAACGTCCCGTAAACTCATCGACGATGATAATCGCCCCTTCCTTGATGACGTAGTTGACGTCACGCTTGTAGAGGTGATGGGCTTTCAGGGAATTATCGATGAGATGGGGCCATTCCATATTTCCAGCGGTATAGAAACTTTCGACCCCTGCCAGTTTTTCGGCGCGGCGCACTCCTTCATCCGTGAGGTTCACCGTATGGTCTTTTTCATTGACCACGAAATGCGTTTCCTTGGTTAGTTGCCGCGCGATCTTGTCGGCCTCGGAATACTTGCCGATATCTTGATGCGCTGGCCCGGAAATAATCAAAGGAGTACGCGCTTCATCGATCAGGATATTGTCGACTTCATCGATGACCGCGTACCGCAGCGGACCTTGGCTTTGTTGTAGCTGCTTGGGAAAACGATGATCACCGCGGCGGGCAATCCGCATGTTGTCTCGCAAGTAGTCGAAACCGAACTCGTTATTGGTGCCGTAGGTGATATGGGCCGCATAGGCCTGCTGCCGAGTCGCGGTATCCATCCCGGATTGGATGTTGCCGACGGTTAGCCCCAGTCCCATATATAGCGGTCCCATCCACTCCATATCGCGACGAGCCAAATAGTCATTGACGGTCACCACGTGTACCCCGCTGTCGCCAGCCAAGGCGTTCAGGTAGGCAGGGAGGGTAGCTACCAGCGTCTTGCCTTCACCGGTGACCATCTCGGCGATATTCCCATCGTGAAGGACCATCCCCCCGATAAGCTGAGTGTCATAGTGACGCATCCGGAGGAAACGTCGACCACCTTCGCGGCAGACGGCGAAGGCTTCGATAAGGATCTCGTCGAGGCTTTGGCCATCAGCTAATCTTTGGCGAAACTGCTCGGTTCGCTCGCGCAACTCACTGTCACTGAGAGCCATCATCTTGGCTTCTAGTTCATTGATGATCCGGACCTTGGCCTGGTAACGCCGGATGTTTCGCGCGTTGGAAGTCCCGAAAATCCCGGTGACACCGCGGCCCAGACCTTCGAGGACTCCGTTGACGACCGAGCCGGTCCCTTCCCAAATTTTCTCGAGCAATTCCATAAATCGGATGATACTTTCAGTCAACGTGTCACGGCGGATCAACAGACGCAATCGACGAATTCCGCCAAATTCCGGAGACGAGCGTGTTTCGCACCCTGAAGGTTATCGACAGACCCCAGAGAGGTCAACGGAGACCATGGCGAAAGCCTGGATCTTCGAGCGAAAGCCAGGATCCAATGCCTGTTTCAAGAGCCTGGATCAGGAAGCGCGGCGGGCATCGCCGAAGCGATGGGCTGCCGGAATGATCGAGGGGGGATGGTCGGCTTCGACCGCTCGGTCGCGAACCTGGGTCGAGCGATCGATGGCGGCGAGGATCTGCTCGGCGACCTCGACAACCGTCCGAGCGGCCTGTCCATCGACTTGGGGTGTACTCGAGGTGCGGATCGCCTTTTCGAAATCCAGCAATTCCAACTCGATCGCATTGACGGGTTCGGCGGTAATGGAGCGATGAGGTAGCCACGTGGTGAAGAGCTCCTGGGAAACCGAACGTCGTTCCGCTTCCGGCAAACGATCCGCGCGGAAACTCCCCTCCCGGACAGCCGCACAAGAGGTCACCAGATCACACCGGCGCTCGGCGAAATCCAGTTCCGCCGACATGCCTTCGGCGAAAAGATGCATGGTCCGCCGTGCTGTCCGGCTGACCCGCGACGCATACAGCCGGGCCGCTGCACCATTACGAAATTGGAGATGAGCTTCTGCCCAGTCCTCGTGGTCGCCGAGGATCGCTTGACCTGTAGCTTGTACCGAGACCACCGGCGAATCGATCGCTTGGATAATGAGATCCAAGTCATGGACCATCAAATCGAGCACGACCCCGATATCAGTACTGCGCCCGGTATAAGTACTGGTTCGCTCGGCTTGGATGTAAAGAGGTGGGGTCAGGAAGGGTTGGAGCGACTGCCAGACCGGATTAAAACGCTCGACATGACCGACCTGCAGGGTCAATCCGCGGTGGTGTGCAATTTGGACAAGCAATTCCGCCTGCCGGGCAGAGGAGACCAAGGGCTTTTCGACAAAACAATGAATCCCATGCTCCAGACACCACACGGCAGTCTCCAGGTGAAAGCAGGTGGGCGTAGCCACGATCGCGGCTGCGACGTCACCTTCCAGCATGCGAAAGTCTTCGACCGTAGGTAATCGATATTCGGTCTCGATCGCCGATCGAGCGGCCGGACTAGGATCGGCTACCGCGATCACTTGGAAGCCCGGCAAGCCTTGGAGCAGACGGGTGTGGATCTTGCCGAGATGACCGGCCCCAATCACGATGACAGGTATAGGACTCACGCCGCTCTCCGCCGATCACGGGCGCGGCCATGCCGACCCAACGATGAATCATCGATAAACTGAAACAGCACATCAATCTCAGGAGTTAATTGTTCATTCCCCCCAAGGATCTCTCGGGCGTGCTTGACCCCGACCTTCGAACGATACAGCAATTTATGAGCTTCCGAAATTGCGCGAATGGCATCGTTGGAGAAGTTTTTACGCTTGAGGGCCACGACATTGACGCAGCGTGGTCGGGCTGGAAAGCCTTCGGCCAGCATGTACGGTGGGACATCTTGCAGAACTCGCGAGAGACCGCTGACAAAGCTGTAACAGCCGATCGAGGCGAAATGGTGAACAGCTACACCACCACTGAGGGTAGCATCGTGCTGGACACGAACATGACCGCCGAGCATGACCGTGTTCGCCATGATGACCCGATCTTCGACCTTGCAATCATGGGCGATATGTGCACAAGCCATAAAGTAACAATGACTGCCGACGGCCGTGATTCCATCTTCTTTCTCCGTACCCCGATTCACGGTTACGGATTCGCGGAAAACGTTGGCATCACCGATGACTACCTGAGTTGGTGAACCTTGATAAGAAAGATCCTGTGGTTCAGCTCCGATCACACAACCTGGGAAAAAGTGATTGTCGCGGCCGATCGAGGTGTGACCGGTGAGAGTGACATTGTTTTCCAAACGCGTCCCACGACCGATCCGGACATGGGGGCCAATAACACAGTGATGTCCGATGCGAACGTCATCGTCGAGTTCAGCTCTGGGATCGACGACCGCGGTGTGGGCAATTATCGTTGGCATGGAGCAGATCCGAGGCATTTCTAAGTCGATCGCGAGGTCTCAAGTGAGCGTATCGCGGTCGGGTACGAGTCACGAATTTTTCAAAAGTGGGTACACGGGACGCCTCGCATCGTAGTTATTATCGATTCTTCGATGCAAGGTGTTTTAATCGTTGGGGTTTCGTGGTAAGGCGATAGCGTCGGGGAAAGCGGCCCACTCAAGCAATCTGCCGGATCCCGGACGGATGCTTGGCGGAACCAGGGCGGGCAGCCTGGCAGCGGAGCCAATCGGCCATTCTCCCATTGAGGATATGACCGCTACGGAAAGCGGTGACCTTGCCTTGAAGCTTCAGGCCGCACAGGGCGAGATCACCAATCAGGTCAAGCAGCTTGTGGCGAACACATTCGTCTTCGAATCGCAGCACGTTGTCGATCGGACCGTTTTCATCGAAGACCAAGAGATCCCGATGGGTAACATGTTGACCGAGCCCTTGAGCTTGCAACCGCTCGGCTTCCTCGTGGGTGACGAAGGTACGGGCTGGAGCAATCTCGTCCAGGTAGTGTTGGGGAGTGATAGCCGACTGAAAACGCCCAGAGGGAATCACCGAATCCGCTTCATAATCAAGACGATATTCACAGGTCAAACCCCGGTCGCGGCTTGGCGCGATCATGATCCACTGGCGATCATCACCCAGGCGAAAAGGTGCGTCGATCGATAATGTAGCGACGGGTACCGCTTGCTCGACCAGGCCGACATTCTTCAAAGCACAGGAGTAGGCCAGCGAACTTCCGTCGAGCCCAGGCATCTCGGAGGCGGTGCATTCGACCAGGCAATTGTCGATCCCGAGTGCGTACAGGGCCGACATGATGTGTTCGACCATGTCGACCGAGCTGTGTCCGTTACCCAGCCTCGTCCGGAGGGCAGTTTCCAGTCGGTGGGTCGACAAGGCGGGATAGGCGGGGCGATCAGCGAGATCCGAACGCTGGAAGACGATCCCATGATCTGCCGGGGCGGGGCGGAAAGTTACCGTGACCGGCAAGCCGGACCAGTAACCGCGACCACTTACGCGACATACACCGGCGATTGTCTGCTGACAGCGTTGGTTGCTCATAGGCATCCTGCCTCGCACTTCCTAGACGGTAAGAACCCAGGCCTCCGGTCCTAACGACGGACGGGGGCTGTTCCTGGAGCGGCAGCATTCATTACTGGTCCAGTGCTGGCTGAGCTGGCTGGCGCCGCCTGCGCTTGCTGCCCGATCATCTGCAGGATGAGGTCGGTCATATCCAGCTGCGGACGATTGTAAACGACCCCTTTTTCCAAGGCCATCTGGATCGTGGCTGGCTGCTTCAGATCCGGAGCTTCGCGGTTCGAACGCAGCACCAAGTCGATCTGGTTGTGCTCAGCCACCTGGCTGATGAGTGTTTGCAGTTGCTGATAGAAGGCGATCGCCATCTTGGCTTCTTCTTCATCCAGTTCCTTCTCACGGCGAACCGTATCCAATTTCAGTTGGGCCTCTTCATTAGCCAGCTTCTCTTGCAGCTTGTTGAATTCCGGAGTCCCCTCATTGAAGGATTTCAGCTTTTCTGCTTCCGTAATCAGATTCTGGCGACGCTTGCCCAACTCTTCTTGCGCAGCCTTGACCCGCTCGCGAATAGCATTCTGCTGCGTTTTGATGGTGGGGTGATTTTTGACGATGAATCCGACATCGATCACGGCGATGCGGGTTGCTTGAGGGCTTGCAGCTTGTTGACCCAAGATCGGGGTACCGCCGAGGATCGATCCCAAAAGCATTACGGCTACGAGAGCCAAAACATTTGAAACGCGCACTGTTGAACACTCCTTGTCACGTGACGGTTTATCGATATGGCGGGACCCTGCCAGGGCCGAAGCCCATGAAGGAATCCTGGGCAACGACCAGGGAACGCTCCTCGTTCCCCATCGCTACCTCGATCGCCGAATTGTGGCGTGAATCATCCGTCAGGTAAAGATCGAAATCTATCGCCAAACGGACGAACGAATCTAAAAGCGGACCTCGACCTCGATCTGCTGGTTTCCACGTTGGATCTCCAAACGCATCGAACTGCCGCGAGTTTTGCTAGCGATTCGCTGCGAAAGGACTTGCATCTCCTCAAGCACTTCGCCATCCATCCTCAACAACAGGTCGGAAGGTTGCAAGCCGGCCCGGGCGGCCGGCGAATCCGCCGCCACGGAGATGACTTCAATCTTTTCCTGGTCGCTGTTGAGCCGCATTCGAATCCCCAGCTTCACCGGGGATTCCGTGAGGACGCGGATGTTAGCTCGTCCCTTGACGGCGAGATACTGGGGACGCTGTGGCGAAACCTGCAGCTCGCGGCCAAGGTGATAAACAATATCGGTTATAAGGGCCATGCCGTCTGTATTGATTTTTTCAAAATCGTCAGAAGGACGGTGGTAGTCGGGGTGAAGACCGGTAAAGAAGTGTAGGACTGGGATTTTTTGCTCGTAAAAAGGTTGGTGATCGCTGGGGCCTAGACCTTCGAGCTGCTTTCGCACGATCAGCTTGTGGGGTTGAGTGACCTGGTCGACGAGTCGGTCGAAGGAGGGAGCGGTCCCGGTTCCAAACACCGCGACTTGCCGATCGGTCATCCGCCCGACCATGTCGAGATTGATCATGGCTACGGTGTTGTCGATCGCAAAGCGTGGATGGGCGACGTAATAGCGACTTCCGAGAAGCCCACGTTCCTCGGCCGAGAAGGCGATGAAAACCAAGCGGCGCCGCGGAAGACCAGGGGGATTGGGAGCCGTAGCAAATCTCCGAGCTACCTCCAACAAAACGCTGGTTCCCGAGGCGTTGTCGTCAGCACCATTGTGCACTTCGATGACTCCTGGCGAGAGCGAACCTGGGCCCCCCATGCCGACGTGATCGTAATGGGCCCCGATGACGACCGTTTCGGCGGCCAGCGATCCCTCTCCCGGGATAGAGGCGATGACGTTCTTGACCTTCAAACGGGTTTTTTCCAAGCGGACTTGCCCTGACATCGTCCATCGATCCAGGAGCACGGACTGCGGTTGAAGATCGAGATCTATGGCCTGCTCAATATCCTGCAGGCTCCGCTCAACGGCATGGCTAGCCAGGCAACGGTCGACGACCTGACGTTTCAGGAAGATCACCGGCAAGGATTCATTCGGCAAGGCATTACCAGCATCTTCGATGCCCAGGAGTCGTTCTTCACCATCAGGGCCAACAGCATCTGCTGCCGAGCGTGAATCGTTGACGAAAATGACAGCAATCGCTCCGTGCTGCTTGGCATTAGCGAGCTTGGTAGCAAACAGGGCATGTCGGCTATTCTTTGCTCCCTCGAAAGGACTATCTGGATCGGTCGGCCTTGGTTCCTTGCGCAGGATGAGAACGACTTTACCGCGAACGTCGAGGCCCGCATAGTCATCATATTGCCAATCGCCCTGGGTCGCAGTGATACCATAGCCAACGAAAGCTACCACTCCCGCAAAGGTCGTATTTGCACCCAATGACAAAGGACGGAAGTCCCGATCGAGAAGCAGCTCGAGCGATTCGGTCGGAGACTGAGAATATCGGAGGAAATTATGTTCGGGTGGCGATGCCTCGACGACGCCCGGGATGTTGAATTCCTGAAAGGGCGAATCGTGAAAAAGTCGGGTTTCCAACCCCAGCGATTGCCAGCGTTGAGCGATGAAGTCAGCGGCTCTTTCCAGACCTCCGCTACCGGGGCCACGACCACGCAGCTCATCCGAAGCCAGGAAGCTAAGGTCGTCGAAGATGCGCTGCCTAGCTGCTCGCAGATGCGGTAGATCGAGCGGAGGGCTCGGGGATTCCGCTCGACTCGACACCCAGCAGCCGACCATCAAGCTGGCCACCCCCAGCCAAGGCAGGGAAAACGATCTGGGTACGCTCACTTTCATCGAGAGGAAGGCCGGTATTCCGCAGAGTTCAAGGCATTAGGGACAGCGATGGCAACAGCCACCCCAATCGTAGGTAACCCTTCCGTGCATTGAAAGAGAACTTCGAGGAAATACACCGTTGGCTTGGGGCTTAGGGCAGCGCGGTAGGGCGATTCATGCCGTCATCAGCCGGTAGCGGTGGTTGAGCCAGCGGCAGCCTGAGGCTGAAACAGCTCCCCTGGCCGACTTGGCTTCGGACAGTAATCTGACCGCCATGCTCACCCAGGATCTTCTGGCTTACCGGTAATCCCAAGCCGGTCCCGCGACTGCCCTTGGTCGATTCAAAGAGCGAGAAGATTCGTTCGAGTTCATCGTTCGGTATGCCTGGGCCATTATCGCCGATTTCGATGATCGCTTGATCGGTATCGCGGCGAAGAACCACCTGGATGCGGCCGTGGTCCACTTCACTCAAGGCATCGACAGCGTTGGCGAGGACATTCAAGATCGCTTGATGGATGGCATCCGCATCGGCCATGACCGACGGGAAAGCGACGGGGGGGTGCC
>JBILTQ010000107.1:0-15406 GCA_044371435.1 Pirellulaceae bacterium
TTTTCTGTTTTTGGTTGGATGCCGCATGGCCATTCCCGGCCGGTACCGCGACGGGGGGGTGCCAGTCCAGCAGGATCTCGCGTTCCGCGAGGCGTCCATGAAGTAATTCCAGACAGTCCTCGATCACGGAACGAAGGTCGACGGGAGCCAGCGACGGCGTCCGATCTTTACTGAAGGTCAGCATGTCCATCACCAAGGAAGCGATCCGCTCCTGATTTTTTTCGACAATCTTCCAGCCCTTGGAGATCGTATCAATCTGGCCACGACGTATCCCTTCTTGAACGAGGTAGCTTCCGCCGCTCAGACCCTGCAAAATATTTTTGACATGATGCGACAAGGTAGCGATCGTCTGTCCAATAGCCGCCAAACGCTCGGCCTGGACCATCCCGCGATAGTAAAAGGTATCTTCGACGGCCAGGGCGGCTTGATGCCCGATCGCTACCATCAGTTTCAAATCATCGCTGGTCAAGACGCCGCCCGGTTTCGCTTGAAGGGAAAGGCCTGCTGATTGGGAGACGTCGACGTAAATGGAACCTACCAAGCCGTAACGGCCGAGCATCGGGACGCAGATAGCTTCGCGAATCCCCATACCAACGATACTCATGCCGGCCTCCCAACGCTGGTCATCGCGCGCATTGCTGGTCAGGACGCCTTCGCGATTCTTCATCACATAATCAAGAATGGTCTGACTGATAGCCAGACGAGCCGCATCGGCGGTTGGTCTCCGGCAACGATAGGCAACCGGTCGCAAACGCTGACTGTCTTCTTCCAACAACATGATACAACCGTGATCACAAGCGACCCCGAGAAAGATGAAGTCGAGGATTTGCTGCAGCAGTTGATCGATATCAATCGTGCGACTGACGGCCAATACGGTCCGGTACAGGATCTCCCAATGCCGGCGGTCGAGCCCGGTATCGAAAGGTGGGGGGGCTTCGGCGACCCGCAGCGACTGGCTCGCGTCAGCCATGGACGGCGAGGAGCTTGCGGGTAGTTGGCTGCTAAAGCCGAGGTCGAGGCCCGGAATCGACTGCCGGATTTGCGATAATTCCTCGGCGATGGAAGCCGTCGGAGACTCCGGCGGAATAAATTCGATCGCCAAGGCTGGTGGCAGGGAGGCCTCGCGATCGGTGAAGACCAGGAGCGAGCGGCCGATCTGTAATCGATCTCCGGACTTGAGCAGATGGCTGGTAATCCGATGTCCGTTGACAAAGGTACCGTTGCTGCTGTCGTTATCGCTCAGCGTCAACTGCTGGGCTTCCTTCGAGATCCAGGCATGTTGTCGAGATACTTCGTGATCGAAGATATGGATATCGCAACTCGGATCGCGTCCGATCACCGTCCGAGGTTTCTCGATCGCATAATGATTTCCTGCATCTTTGCCGCGGATCACAAACAGCGAAGCCATGCCTGGTACTACCTGCCAATTCCTCTTGCCAAACAAGCGACATCGACCACGTGGGCACCAGCCTGATACATTACTTCCGTCATTTCAGCCATTGTCGAACCGGAGGTGACAATGTCGTCGACCAGCAGCACCGAGCGGCCGGCGACTCGATGCCTTCTCGGTATCTCGAAGGCTCGGCGGACATTCCCAGCCCGCGCATGCCGCCGCAGCGTCCCTTGCTTGGCGGTCAAGCGAACACGTCTCAGCAGGCGATGGTCGACTGGCTTTCCAAGCTGGTAGCTGATGGCATCGGCCAGTAGCTCGGCACTGTTGTGCGGCCGCTGCCATTGCTTCCACCAATGCTTGGGGGTCGAAACAATCAAATCATAGTCGAGGGAAGGGGCGTTTGCTTTCAGCCACTTCCCCATGAACTGCCCGAGCGAGTAGGCCAAGGCTTCGCTGCCCGGCTGTTTCATCTTGATGACCGTTGCTTGCAGCATCCCCTGGTAGACCCCCACGGCCATAACGCGTCTGGCTGGCCAGCGACCGTCACGGCATTGCAGGCAGCTTTCCCGTCGACCACAGACTTCGGGAACGGGAGCACCGCAGCGAAGGCAGCCCTGCTCGATCTGTACGATCGAATGCAAGCAGTCTTGGCATAGTCCGCCGCCGCATCGCGGTGCAATCAGGGCTTCGCAAAGCTGGCACTCGTCGGGCAGCAGCAGACTGGTGACCTCGCGCAAATAACGACGCAGACGATGTCCTATTCGGAGTCCTGACGAAAACCAAGCGGCTTGACTGAGTGAGCGGTGGGAAACGAAAGCTAGGTTTGACTCGAAGTCGGACGAGACGGTACAAGCCGAAGCATGACACGTGTCGACCGCTACCTGCTGTTTCTCTACCTTCGGGTCCTGATGATCTGCTTTTCGTGCCTGGTGGGCTTGCTGGTGGTGATTCACGCTTTCACCAATCTGGAGGAATTGATAGCTTTTGGTAAGGCTCGACAAAGCGTAGCCCGCGGGCTTCTGGAATACTACGGCCCTTACTCCCTGGTGATTCTCGATCGCTTCGGCGGGATGCTGGCACTCTTGGCTGTGATGTTCGTGGTTTCCTGGTTGAAGCGAACGAACGAACTGGTGGCCTTGATGGCGGCCGGCATTAGTCCCCGCCGTATTCTAGCTGTTCCGCTGTTGGCCTCGCTGTTTCTATTCATCGCGACCACCGTCAATCGCGAGACCATTATCCCCCAATTCGAGGAGATGTTGGGGAAAAATCCGCAGGATCTCTCGGCCGAGCATCTACGGCCGGTAAAACCGGTTTTTGACGCCAGGTACGGGGTCCTGGTGGGCGGCCGGTTGCTCAGTCTGGCTGCCCGGGAAATCAAGCAGCCGGTACTGCGGCTCGAGGGGCCGGCGGCGGTCGTCGGCCGCCAGATCCAGGCTCAGTCCGGTCGCTACTTGCCCGCCGGTGGACAGCATCCGGCTGGCTTGCTGCTCGAAGGGATTACCGTGCCCGAGGAGATAACGCAGCTACCTTCCGTCTACCACCAAGGGCAGCCGGTGCTGCTGCTAGGTAGCGACCAGGAATGGCTGCAGGCCAATCAAGCTTTCGTACCGCTCAGCATCGATTTCGATGAGTTGCTCGGCGGCAGCAGTTGGATGCAATACGCCTCAACCCTCACCCTCATCCATCGTCTGCGCTCGCCCAGCAGTCATGTTAGCGACGAACTGCGGCTATGCGTGCATCAAAGGTTCGTCCAGCCCCTCCTCGACGTGACCCTCCTGCTATTAGGCATTCCCATCCTGCTAAGGCAACAAGAACGCCACCTTTTCTGGATTGCCGGGGCTACCTTGGTCACCGTCGGCGTGTTTGTGCTGGCCACTAAACTCATTCACGGGATGGCGTCGGGGGCCACCAGTCTACCCCCATACCTGGGTGCCTGGTTGCCGTTACTAATTTTCGCCCCGATCGCCTATGCGAGAGCACAGCAGGCGCTGTCCCGCTAGAGCAGACTTCGGACCAGGAACCAGCGACGCGGGAACGACGTAGACCGGCAATCGCGGGAAAACAAGCCTGTCTAGCTGCGTCGTTCTTGCAACCGAGTCGAACGGCCGCTGCGATCGCGAAGGTAGTAGAGCTTGGCTCGGCGAACGACACTCTTCCGCTTGATTTCGATCTTCTCGATCTTCGGCGAGTGGACAGGAAATTTACGCTCGACACCTTCCCCGGCAACGATACGACGGACCACGAACATTTCGCGGGTTCCACTGCCGCTACGGGCGATGACAACACCAGAGAAAATTTGAATTCGTTCCTTGTTGCCTTCAAGAATCTTCGTGTGGACATCCACAGTATCGCCGATTTCAAAGGCAGGGACATCGCTTCGCAAGGAAGACTCTTCAACCAACTTCAGGATTTGCTGACTCATGATTTACTTCTGGCGGCCGACACTACAGCCAATGGGGCGGACGGTAATCGACTCAATTAAAAACGTCACAAAATAAAATACATTCCACCCATGCTCGTTGGCCAGTCCCAAGGCTGGCATATTTCCAGCCTCAGCCTGGAGAAACTAGCCGAGCACGGCGGAAACCCTAAAACATTCCTCGTCGGCATCGGGCGCGTTCGCCAGAGCCTTCTTTCGGTCAAGTGAAGGTTGAATTTCGTCAGCCTTCAACACGTTTTCCAGTTCAATCGCGTGGACCATCGGTTCGATCCCATCGGTATTCACCAAGCTCAACTGGTCCACCAAATCGACGATCTTGCCGAGTTGGACCGTCAATTCATCCAGTTCCGCATCGGTAAAGGATAACCGTGCCAAGGCTGCAATTTTGGCGACTTGATGTCGATCCAGAGCCACGACTTTTGTTCCTTGTCAGCAACAGCCTTCGCAAACAGCGATTAAGCCGATTTGGTTTTGTCGTGCTGGCTCAAATCGAACGGCTTCTGCCGGACAGCCTTGCGAACCCACCCATTGCGAATGCACTGGACACAGACCCGCAGGTGTTTCACTTCACCGCTAGGCAAACTAGCCTTGATGGTCTGAAGATTGGGCATAAAACGCCTCTTGGTGATGCCGGTAATCTTCGTACCAACCCCGCCCAAATACTTGGCTTTACCGCGGGTTTCCACCATATGGCCAACCTGAGGTCCTTTGCCGCAAACTTCACAAACCCTTGACATGATTCACCTTGCGCACATAGCCCTTTCACCGCCGGGGGTAGGCACCCACGAGCCTCGACGACGAAAAAAGCCCATCTTCGAGCGATTTCACGGAAAAACGAGCCACGAAGTATACTGGTCGAGCGGGAGAAAGCAACGCCAAAAATAGCTCATGGGTGGCTGCGGCGGAAGTGGACCCGAGGTAGCTCATGGGTCGGGGCCGTAGCCTGGTCGATCCGGACTTTCGGCTTCCTCCCCTGGCGGCTGGGGGGACCCGGAGAGAACCGGGGAAGGGTTCGCTTCTCCACCAAGTGGAAGGATCAGTGGGTCATGGCATAGGTGACGATATTGATCCCCATGGGGTAGGCCTTCTTGACGGAAAACTCTTCGAAGTACCATTGGTTCTCCCCCTCGCGCTCCCAGCCATCGCCCAGGTCGGTATTGTGGCAGATAAAAACCATGATCCGCCCGGCGTCATCATAGATCGCCCGGTAGTGCACCTGGCTGGTGTCCGAGTCCCATCGAGGCTCCCAAATCACCCCGGAAGCCCTCCCTGCCTCCGCCGCATGGATCGAGGGGAGTTGCGGTTTTTCCTTGAGATCGTAGACGCAATGGAAAATTTCATGTTCCAAGGGGACTTCTTGAGGTTCCCGATCAGGAAACACCTGTTTGATCTCTTGGTAGAAATTGTCGTACTCCTCCTCCCCCCAAAAATCGTCGACCAACAGGAAGCCGCCATGGAGGCAGTAACGTCTTAAGGCTTTCATTTCGGCCGGGCTGAAGGTCAGCGCCCCCGGTTCGATGATGTAAATGAAGGGATAGTCGAAAAGCTTCGGATCGGTAAGTTCGAGCACGATCGGTTCCGGGTTGACTTTGAGCGAGGTCAACTGCTGCAATCGCAGCGAGAAGTTCAGATCGCTGTCGCGGTAGTCGGTGGCCCAACCGCCACCGCGTCGGTACCCATGCGAATCATATTTGATGCGAACAAAGGTGAAGATGTCCTCGCGGAAGCGGGGCTCGACCTCCCACATCGGTACGTCGCCGCGTCCGACATCCTCCCAGGACCGTCCGTAGCGATAACGCTGGGCAATTGCCAGCGAGGTTAGCACTAGCAGGATACAAGCCGCCGTCAGGATACTCAAAGACCGCCGTGGCAATCGCATTGGGGAAAACTCCAAGTTATTCGGTCAAGAATACAAATTTTCTCATGAAGGGCCGTCCGCTGGCTGACCAGCCTCCACCGAGCGGGCCCGCCTTGCCCGATGGAGGTTGCGTCAACGCCGAGTGGAGGATACTGGTCATCGTGGCTGGCTTCGCTGAGGCCCGGCCGACGGAAGCGTCTAAAATCGATCGCTGTCGTCCTCCTCACCGCGCGATACTGAAGGTGTTTCATGGGCGGTTCCCAACCGGTCTCAAGGTGTGGGCGGAGTTTTCGGAGGTGGGAGGCTGGTCTCGGGCTGAAGCTTCAGCAGCAGTCTCAGCGCATCGCGGTAGCGGGGAGTTTCCTCCAAGGCGATCAGCACGTGGCGTCTAGCTTGCTCTGGTTGCTGGGCGGCCGCCAGATTTCTGGCGAGTCGATAGTGGATCGCCGAGCTGTCGATCGGATCCATTTCCATCAAAGCCCGCAAAGAGTCGATCGCGGTGGTGGGGCGGCCAAGCTCTTCCGCCGCCATCGCCCGTTGTTCATGAACAACCGTCCGCAACGGATCGATCTCCAGCATGCGCCGACACCACCGCAGGACAGAAGGCCAGTCGGCGCGTTGGTGATCGATAGCTATCAGCCGCTCCAAGGCGTCGGTATTGTCGGCGGTGAGGCTGGTTAGTTTCATCAACGCCGCGCGTTCCTGCTCGACATCCCCCAGCCCTCGGTATGCGGCAGCCGACAGGTCCAGTCCTCCCTGATGAGCCGCTTCCGCGGGTAGACCTGCCTGTAAACGCTCGGTCAAGGTCAAGGCCTCGGCCCAACGGTCGGCTTGAATCAGGCCGCGGGCGACTTCGATCAGCCCCCAATAGGAACGCGGATGCTCCAGCAGCCAGGGCTGTTGCTCCGCGAGCTTCGCAGGGAAGGAATCATCCAACTCCCCAAAGTCGAGCTCCGTTCCGAAGGCCTGTGCCTTGGCTTTGGCAAACTCGGCAAACTCATGATCGAGAGCAGCGAGACCGTCGCTGTGTCTCCCGAGGGCCTCGTCGATTGAGATCCCGACCGATAAGTCCTCCAATACCTTTCGCAGAGCCGCCAGCCCATATTTCTCAATCCAGTACTCTACGACCAGGGACGCCTCGTAGTAGGCGAATTGCAGGTGCATCGGTGATGCCGGCTGCAGGAAAGCACTGCTCAACTGGCTGACAGGCGTGAGTGTTTCTCCCAAGATCAATTTGCGGTAGGTCGGCGTCATGCTCTGGCCCCAACGCCGATCGCGTTGCCGTTCCTCGTAGACGGAGATTCCTTCGGAGAGCCAACGCGGCATGCGGTTGCGGGTCTTTTGCAAGGTGACGACGTGACAATATTCGTGCCACAGCACCGCCTGCCAATTGGAATCGACGTCCAAGGCGGCCGGTGAATTGGCGGTAATCAGTCGACCAAAACAAACTCCCAGGAAGCCATCGCCGCCAGGTAACCCGAAGGTGCGGATGGCAAAATCGCCTTGCTTGGGGAAGATCTCCACAAAGATCGGCTCCTCCAATTGGACAGCGTACTTGGTGGTGAGTTCCTGGCGAGCCTGGGACAGCAACCGCCCAACGGCCGCACCGTAGATCTTGGCCTCCTGGCTATCCATGCGAATGACGAAGCCTGGCACTTCCAAAGTAGCGAAGGCTTCGAGTCGGCCTCGCAATTTGGTCAGGTTGAAGATCGGAACATCATAGGGATCGGACTGGCGAACTTCCTCGACCAATTTCCAGCCTTCATCCAATTCCCCTAAACGCAACAGATCCTGGGCCAACTGCGCTTTGGCCGGCACGTAGTCGGCCTGCATCATCAAGGCTCGACGCTGATACTCTACCGACTCCGCAAAACGATAGTGGTCAGATAAATTTTTTCCGATGAGATAGTCGACCTCCGGATTCAGGGGCCAACTGGCCAATGCCTGTCGACGAGCCACCCCTTCATCCTCAAATCGACCCCGCAGATGCGCAATAGCCGCTCGTAGCCCCCAGAGTGTCGGCAGCTTAGGATTGACTTGACCGATCTCGTCCAGAAGCAACTCGGCCGCCTCATACTCTTCGCCATCCAACTTGAGCTCCGCAAGCCATAGCAGGCTGGGAATATGCCGCGGATTGATCGCCAAGGCTTGGCGGACGTAGTCCGAGGATTTCTTTGGATCGGTAGCACTCCAAGCCCGAGCTAACAAATAGAAAATCTCAGGATCGTCTTCGTCCAAAGCGACGGCTTTGGCCAACGAGGCCAGGGCTACCGGATCGTCGCGTTTGCTGACGGCCAGCCGAGCGGCGGCGACATGGGCGGGAACGAACTTGGGATCGTCTTTAATCACTTTGTCATAGCACAGTTCCAGCACCTGCTTGGGATCCTCGCCTTCCGCCAGGTAGTATTCCCCCAAGGCCAGCAATTCCGCCTTCGCCGTAAATCGCCAAGGAACGCGTTGGATCAACTCGGGGACCACCGCCAGTTCCGCTCGAGCTTGCTTGTCGTTGCCCGTCAGGCGATAGGCTTGTGCCCCGAGCATCCGCAGGCGGAGACTGGTCGAAAAACGCGAGATGGTAGCTTCGTAGGTGGCTACTGCCTCCTGATACTGACCGGTGGTCAAATAAACTTCGAGGAGAAGGATGGGCCAGCCTTCGTTCCAGACAGCCTTTTCCACTTCGGCCTTGGCAACATCGCGAACACCTTCATAGTCGCCCTGGCGGAAAGCCTGTTGAGTCTCCTGCAGGTCGGCACCGAGGCTTGGGGCCCCACTGGTCGCTAGCAACCAGCTCCCTAGCAGGAAGGCACTTCTCATGCATCGATCGGTGAAATTCAAGATTGGCGGCCTTCAACTGGATCTACGAGAAAGACATCGCGACTGCCCACCCCATTATATCGTTCGCCGGGGAGGAAAACCGAATTTTTGAAGATTCCCTGGGAGCTTGCCGTGAAGAGGTCGCCGGCTTGGCATCACCTGGTGGCGGATATCAAGGGACAGCGAGAGCGGCTGTATCGCATGGATCATCCCCAGGACCCTTGGCGAGTTGGGATGGGCGATCCTTGCAGAGATAAGGAGGCAGAGGATAATGCAGGAGTCAAGCGTCCTCGGCTCCTGTCCTCACGCAGCTCAGGCGGCACCTTTCGAACGACTTGTCGAAGACCAGGAAAGGCCGAAAGCCGGGAAGGTAATAGAATGCGGAGATTTCAGGGCTTGGCAGGCTTGCTGCTGGGTGTCTTGCTGGAGTTGCCGGGTTATGCTGCCACCTTCCACGCAGCGGATGCGTCCGAAGTCAAGGCCTTGATGTCTCGGCTGCGTCCCGGCGACGAATTGGTGTTGGCGGTTGGCGAGTGGAAGGATGCTGAACTGCACCTTCACGGTCAGGGCACGGCCGAAGCCCCCATCCGTGTCCGACCGGCCGAACCAGGCGAACTCACCCTTTCCGGTGCCTCGCGAATACGGCTTAGCGGTGAGTATCTCGAGGTCAGCGGGATGAGACTTCGGAATATTACCGGCCATCGGGCGGACTGGATCGAGTTCCGCTACGACTCAAAGCAATTAGCCAGGCATTGTTGCGTGCGCGATTGCCGGTTATCGGAAGACGACAGCTTCGCTCCACGGGAAAGTGAAAACCGCTGGGTGAGCTTGTATGGTAGCCACAACCAGGTTAGTCACTGTGTGATCGAGGGCAAGAAGAACGGTGGAGCGACCTTGGTGGTGTGGCTGGGTGATGCCAACTTCGGTACCCATCGCATCGTTCATAACCACTTCGGCAAGCGACCGCGTCTTGGAAAGAATGGCGGCGAGACAATACGAGTGGGGGACAGCAAGACTTCGATGCAATCTGCCAACTGCTATATCGGTCAAAACCTTTTCGAGCGATGCGATGGAGAGGCCGAGTGTATTTCCAACAAGTCCTGTAACAATGTCTACCAATCCAACGTATTTCTGGAGGTTCAGGGGACGCTCACCTTGCGTCACGGTAACGCTTGCCTGGTCCGGGACAATATTTTTCTTGGGAACGAACGCCCGCAGACCGGTGGGGTTCGGATCATCGGTGAGGATCATCAAGTGATCAACAATTTTTTCGCCGATCTGGAAGGCAACGGCTTCCGCAGCGCGATCACCCTGGTCCGCGGTTTACCGGATAGTCCGCTCCATGGTTATTTCCCGGTAAAACGGGTGACGATTGAGGGAAACACTCTCGTCAACTGCAAACATAATTTGCTCTTGGCCTACGCTGAGGATCCAGACGCAGTCATCGAACCTGAGCAGGTGGTTATTCGCCAACAACGCATCGTCGCCCGTCCGGGTCGGGAGGTTTTCGAAAGTCCGGGTTCAACCATCCAAGCTATCCAGTGGCAAGGCAATCTAGTTCAGGCGGACCGGTTGGGGATCGAGCTGATCCCCGGGGTTGAGGTGGTGTCGCGGTTGGAAGTTGCCAACCGGCCGAAGATCGATAAAAGTCACTTTGGACCGAAGTGGCTCAAACACTCACGTCAGCACTAACGCGTAGCCTACCAAAGACGAGCCGTTTTTCGGGGTAAGTCGCCAGCCGTGGGGCTTATTTCAAGAGGGCGAGTACGGCATCGATGGCCGGGTCGGTGCCGACGCTGATCCTCAAGCCGTCGCCCCAACCCGGATACTTCATGTAGCGGACGAGGATGCCATTCGCCTTCAACTGTTGATAAAGCGATTCCGCGTTTTTTTGGGGGTGGGTACACCAAACGAAATTGGCGTGGGAGGGGATGACCTCGAAGCCCAATTCGACGAGACCGCGAGTCAGTCGTTCGCGGGTAGCGTTGCAGCGTCGTACGTTCTCTTTCAACCAGGCTTGATCGTCGATGGCTGCCGTTGCTCCCGCGATCGATAAACTGTCGGTGTTATAGCTGTCTTTGACCTTCCGCAGCATCGCGATGACTTCCTTGTCGGCGACCAGATAGCCAAAGCGGAGTCCGGCCAGCGCATAGGATTTGCTCAAGGTCCGCGACACCATGATCTTGGGATTGATTGCCGGCAAGTCGATACAGGAGGTGGGAGCGAAATCGACATAGGCTTCATCGACCAGCAGGGGGCAAGGAAGTTGATCGGCCAAGGCGAGGATCTGGTCGCGTGAAACCAGCGTACCACTGGGGCTATTTGGATTGGGTAAATAGACCAGACGCAGGTCGGGTGTTGACGCAAAAAAGGCTGGGGGAAGACTCCAATCGGCCGCGAAGGTTACTTCCTCAAAGCGTGCTCCTTGGAGTTCGGCCAAGGTACGGTAGAGGATATAGCTGGGGTAGGGGAGCCGGATCGCATCGCCGGAGGAGACGAAGGCGCGGGTAACAATAGTCAGGATGTCATCGCTACCGTTACCGCAGAGAATCTGGTCGGCTTCGACCTGGAGCACTTCCGCGGCCCGCATGCGAAATGCCGTCGCCAGGGGATCAGGGTAGCGTTCCAGCCTGGTTGCCGCTTGTTGAATCGCCGTCATCACCTGCGGTGAAGGCGGGTAGGGATTTTCATTGGTGTTGAGCTTGATAACCTTGCCGGTCAACGGCTGTTCACCCGGCACATAGGGCCGCATGGCCAAAACGTCGTCGCGAAAAAATTTCCTGAGATCTGGCGGCATGGCGTAATCAACCTTGACGGCGAATGGAAATACTCTGACGGTGTGCGGTCAAACCTTCACAGGTGGCCAAGCGTTCGACATCAGCCGCGATCGCTTCCAGTCCCATCCGGTTGAACTCGATGACGCTCGAGGATCTCAGGAAATGATTGCTGCTCAGGCCGGAGGCCCAGCGGGCGGTTCCCCCAGTGGGCAAGACATGGGATGGACCGGCAGCGTAGTCACCTAAGGCAACCGGCGAATAACTTCCGAGGAAAGTCGCTCCCGCGTTCCGCAAAAATGGAAGGAGGCGACGGGGCTGGTCGATACACACGTGTAAATGCTCGGTAGCGAGTTGCTCAGTCAGTTCGCAAGCCTCGCCTTCATCACGCACCAAGACCATAGCGCCGAAAGCCTCCAGGGCATCCATGGTTAATTCGGCTCTTTCAAGCTGCTGGACCTGAAGCTGCAGCTGGCGATAAATCGCATCCAAGGTGGCTGGCTGCCAACTGATGACGATACTGGAGCCAGGCGAGTGTTCCGCCTGGGCGAGCATATCGGCGGCAGCGAAATCCGGGCGGGTCGTTTGATCCGCGATCACCACGACTTCACTGGGGCCGGCGATCGAATCGATATCGACGTGTCCATAGACATGACGTTTGGCGAGGGCAACAAACAAATTTCCTGGGCCTACAATTTTGTCGACCCCCGGTATGCCTTCGGTGCCGTAGGCGAGGGCCGCAACAGCCTGAGCTCCCCCCATTGCATAGACCTCCGTGACCTGGAGTTCATGGCAGACGGCCAGAATGTCGGGATTGAAAGCGCCGAAGGGGGTTGGCGGAGCGACCAAGGCGATCTGTTCGACGCCGGCTGCCTGGGCCGGAATCACAGTCATCAGCACCGTCGAGGGGTAAGCCGCAGCTCCACCCGGTATACAGACGCCGACACGACGCAGTGGAAGGTAGCGTTGCTCCAGCATCACGCCAGGCTCCGGCGAAAACTGGACCGAGGAATGCAGGATCGCGGTTTGAAAGCTGTGGATGCGATCACGGACGCGGCGTATGGTCGACAAAAACTCGGGCTTGGCCGCGGCATGCGCCGCTGCCAACTGCTCGGGCTTTATCCGCAAATCCTCGGCCGCCAGCGCCGAGCCGTCGAGTTGCTGGCAGTAGTGCCGCAAGGCTTGGGTTCCGTGATGACGGACATCGCTACAGATCCGCTCGACGACTTGTTGAGGGCTCAGCGGCTCACCGAAAACCTTCAAGGTCAACTCGCGACTGCGCGGGCTGACGACATTCCCTGAAGGGCTCAGCCGCTGGCGGAGAGTCTCCAATTGCTGACGGAAGTCCGGTTGCGAGCTATCCAAGCGGGCTATCGAAATTTCCGTCATATCCGGGATGCACTACTGAGGTCGAGAAACGAAAGCGGCTGCTCATTACCTTAGCGAACCGCCAAGTCCAAGGCATGGGTCGAGCCCCAATCCCTCGCCTTGAAAAGTCAGCTTTTGTAAGAGCACCATGGCCAAGGCTAGCTCATCATCGCCAACTGATCGTCGGTGAACTGGACGTTGGTGGATACCGACTGTACATCGTCGTGGTCCTCGAGAAGGTCAAGCAGTTTGATCACCGCCTGGGCTACTTCGTTATCGATGCTGACAGTGCTGCTCGGGACACGCGATACCGCTTTATGTTCGATGGCGATATTGTTGGATTCGAAAGCGTCCACCAGCGGCAGATAGTTCTCCGGGCGACAAGTGATTTCATACCGCTCCGGCAATTCGGTGATATCTTCGGCCCCATTCTCCAAGGCGAGTTCCATGACGCGATCCATGGAGGCAGCCGACTGATTGATAACCAACAGCCCTTTCCGCTCAAAGAGATAAGCGACGCAGTTGGTTTTACCTAGTTCCCCCCCCGCCTTATCGAAAAAGTGCCGTATTTCCGAAGCGGTTCGATTGCGATTGTCGGTGGTGATTTCCATCATCACGGCCACGCCGCCAGGACCGTAGCCTTCATACAGGAGTTCTTCGATCTCACCACCACCATCCAGCTCACCGGTCCCCTTCTTGATGGCTCGCTCGATATTATCCTTGGGCATGGAAACCGCTTTGGCATCGATAATGGCCGTACGCAACCGAACATTTCCGTTGGGGTCACCACCTCCGAGCTTGGCGGCAACAATAATAGCCTTGGCCAGTTTGCTCCAGAGTTTACTCCGTTTGCTATCAACGGCTGCTTTGCGATGTTTGATATTGGCGTATTGCGAATGGCCTGCCATTTTTTCACTCGAACGGGTGGTTAGAGATCAAGGATCGACGGGGATGCGAAGCAGAATCAGCGCGGCTTGGATTTCTTCTTGGTAGCTGGCTTGACCGGCAATCGCTTGGCCGGCGATTTGCTTGCAGTCGATGGTTTCTTCGATTTCGTTGGTCGCGGGGGTTCCTTTTTCTTCGTCCCGAGTTTTTTCGTTCCCTTCTTGATGGGGAGTGGCTTTCGGGTGGTGGGTTTCTTCACGGCTTCTTTGGCTTTGTCGGCGACCGGAGTTTTTTTAGTCACCGGTGGCTTCGTCTCGGCCGAACCGACTTTAACGGGAGCGGGTGAAGGCGGCGGGGGACTTTTCGGGGGCTTTACGGCAGGAACAGCTTCAGCCTTCGCTTGGGGCGACGCGGTGAGTGGCTTGTCTTTATCGGCTTTGATTGGTGGCTTCGGTCCGGTTCCTTTGGCGACCACTCGTGCGGATGTTTCACTGGTCACCGGCGATTTCGTCGGAGTCGTGGCCTTGGCCGACGGTAACGGTTTGGGGGGAGGCGGGGGAGCTTTCGGCCTGCTGGTCATCCCCATGTCCTTAAAGACTGCCATGACGTTCGGATTCTTATGGCTGTGCGCGTGCTCGACGGCGAACTGATGAAGCAAAGAGGCAAATTCCAGGCCTTTGCTTTTGGCAATGGCGCGCTCGACTCCCGGCAAGGTTCCTTTGCTCACCTCGGCATCGGTGATCAAGTCCAGCAAGCGACAGACGGTGAGGATCGAGTCTGCGACAGGAATCGCGTGCCCCCCCAAAGCATGCTGGGTAAGGTAGGCGATGACGAACTTAGTCACTCCCTGCCAGCTTCCGATTTCCTCCAAAGCCTTCCCTAAATTCGCTTTTTTCAAATCATCGATATCGAAGGAATACCTGGCTTCGAACAGCGATTGCAAGGATTTTTTGACACGATTTGCAGCCGCTTGGGCCCGCGGCAGGCTGGTCATCGATTCCGTCAGCTCGGCTACCGTGGTGACGCGAACTTCATTGGAATCAAAATACGCTTGTTGCAAGCGGGCGAAAGCTTCGTCGGCAGCGTCGTAACTGGCATCCTCAAGGCAACAGGCATACATCAAGTGATCGAGCACCTTGCGATCAGAAGGAGGCAGGATCGGCTTGTAGTGTTTCTTGAGGGAGCGGAAAAGCTGTTCGAATTTGTCGGCGCGCTGTGTGCTACCCATGGCTGCATCACAATCTATTTTGATGGCTAGAGCTTGGTGGTGTCATCCGATGATCGACAGTGACCTCGGCGTATTTCATGGCTTGCTGGAATCGTCCTCGGCAGTCGGATCCTCGGCCACCGTCGTGTTTGTATCGTGTGGGCTGGCGTGGGCTTCCCCCGCGGCCGCGATCTTTTCCAGGATTTCAGAGACCGCCATCGACTTCTTGACGCCGTCATCGCGGACGAAAGTCAAACGCGGAATATAGCGCGTCTCGATGCGATCAGCGATTTTCGACTGAAGAAAACCAGCCGCATTCTGCAGTCCGCGCAGGGCGGTCTGTTGCTGAGCCGGCGTCCCCATGATACTGACAGCGACTTTGGCTTCGCGCATGTCGGGCATGACTTCGACACCCAAGACAGTCACATTTTGGACTCGTGGATCGCGAAGTTCGGTAAGGATCGCCATCGAGACAACTTCTCGGATGGCTTCTCCGGCTTTCAATAAGCGGCGAGAACTCAAGGTTGGCTTACTTTCACACTTTCAACGGTTACGAACGCGAGGTGGAGTCGAGCGTTCGAGCAACTTCTTCGATACGATACGCTTCGAGAATATCGTCTTGCTTGACATCGTTGAAACCCTGCAACTTGATCCCGCACTCCAGGCC
>JBILTQ010000623.1:0-2560 GCA_044371435.1 Pirellulaceae bacterium
TCACATTCTACGCGCCAGATCTCGCCACCGTGCTGGCGGAGGCAGAGCTCGATGTTTCTACTGTCCTCTCCACACCTGCCTCTTTTGCACTCGATTTTACAACTGGCGATGTTGCGGATCTCAACGATGTCGCAGCCGTCTACTTCAAGTGGGGCGGTGACTCCGTCAGCAACGACAACGATCTGACGATCCACAGCATTCAGGCTGTTCCCGAGCCCTCGACTTGGGCTTTGCTTCTTTTCGGCACCGCACTGTTCGGCGGCCTCGCTTGGCGTCGTCATCGGCTTGCCGCTGCACGACGCTGACGGCTAGAAGGCCACGTGGGGAGGGGAATCCACTCTTCCTCAAAGCTTTGGGCCGCTAGGTGGTCGCGGTGCCATCTACGCTCGATGAACTCACGCACCAGGAAGGCAGTCTGCCTGCGCTGCGCCTCGGACAGTCTAACCAATGCGTGGACCAATATCTGGACCAGTGCAACCAATGCGTATGGCGGGGGAACCAATACCTTCGAAATCATCACGGTGACAGACCCCGTCCCGTCCGAAAACGTCTCCTCCGGCCGCTTCCTGCGCCTCAATGTGACGCGGCCTTGAAGGCAGGAAAAGCCCCCATCCCGTCACAGTTGTGGGAGCCCTCAGGCTTGAATTTTGTCACATCCCACCAGTGATGTTGCCCGTATTCGATTATTGGGGATAATTAAGCGGAATCTTATGGCTGTGCACCCAAGTCAAATAGAGCTGAGGGAGCATCCGGAGGTGGCTGGAGTGCTGCCATGAAAAAATCCGTCCTTTTCGCGCTCCTGGCCCTGCTTTTTTTGGTTGGATTCGGCCTTTGGCTTCGTGCAGGTCCTGCTGGTGACGACGGAACTCCTGTCGCACGAAATCCGCAACCACAGCCTGAAGCTGCGGCGGACGAAGATACCCGGGCACCCCGCGACACCTCCTCGCAGTCCGTGGATAACACGCAGGGCTCGGCGCTCGCGGCACCAGCACCAGCGTTCGCCGCTGACACTGTTACGGTTGATGGCACGAACAGCCTGGGAGTAACCAATTTAGCGACGGGAATCCCTGTCACTTCTCCCGTTGCCGCTTCACCCAGACCGACTCCTCCGCAAGTTGCGAAAAAATCCTTGGCGGATGTTCTGGAGGGTGTCGACCTTTCCATTCCCGGCGAGCGCGAACGCGTCGTCGCCGAAATGAAGGCCCTCGACGAGGCGGAAAGAAACGCGGCCATTGCGCGGGCGCGCGAGCTTGGTCTTCCGCTTCGCCGCGAGTTACCGGACGGCAGGGTGGAGGAAGTGGCGCGCCTCGACGAAAACGGCCAGCTTCTCTACCGCACCACGCAAAACGTTAATGCCGCCATTTCAACCGCGGCCAACCTCGTGCAGGCGGCGCCATACAATCTCACAGGCACGAACGTGATTGTCGGCGTCTGGGACGGCGGGGCGGTGAGGCCGACCCACCAAGAATTTGGCGGACGTGTCACGGTCAAGGACGGAGCGGCCAACGACGACCACGCAACGCATGTCGGAGGGACGATTATAGCTTCGGGCGTTACGGCGGCGGCCAAAGGCATGGCAACTTCCGCGCGGATTGATTCCTATGATTGGAATAGCGACCTCACGGAGCTGACCTCGGCGGGCGCGGCCACGGCGGCGCAGACCAATAGGGTGCTCGTTTCCAATCACAGCTACGGCTACATCTCAGGCTGGAATTATGTGAATGGTGGATCGCCCGTCCGCGTCTGGGAATGGTGGGGCAATGGGACCGGCACAACAGGCTTCGATCAGGACTTCGGACGTTACAACGCCGACGCGAGAGACACCGATGCCACCGTGGTAGCCGTGCCTTTTACCGCCGTTTTCTGGGCCGCGGGAAACGAACGCAACAACAACCCGTCCGCTGGCCAGTCAGTAGCTCTTTCTCCGGGTAGCGCCACGGTAGTTTCCTATAGCAGCTCCAGCCATCCGCCGGGCGATGGCGTTTACCGCAACGGTTACGAGGTCATTGGCTTCAATGCCGTGGCGAAAAACATCATCACCGTGGGCGCGGTGAACGATGCCGTGACTGGCGGTCTGCGTGACACGAGCAACGCTACGCAGAGCACGTTCAGTTCTTGGGGCTCGGCAGACGATGGCCGCATTAAACCAGACTTGGTGGCGAACGGCGTCAGCGTCTACTCCAGCTTGGCGGGCAGCGATTCGTCTTACGCCAGCTACAACGGCACGAGCATGGCATCGCCCAACGCCGCCGGCTCGGCCGCCTTGGTCGTCCAGGAATATATCCGGCTCTTCGGCACCGCAGCGCGAGCCAGCACGATCAAAGGCCTGCTTATCCATACGGCCGACGATCTCGGGACAGCTGGTCCGGATTACCAGAACGGGTGGGGGCTCATGAATACCAAAGCAGCCGTCGACCTGGTGCGCGACGACGCGGCCAATCCAAACAGAGCGCGACTTACCGAGAACCTGATAACGACGAGCAGCAACAGCATCACAAACTCGTTCGTCTGGGACGGAGTAAGCCCGATACGTGCGACTCTGTGTTGGACCGATCCGGCC
>JBILTQ010000577.1:0-2547 GCA_044371435.1 Pirellulaceae bacterium
CATCTTCGCCGGCACCGCCAAGCGCCCGGCGCTCGGCCGCGCCGAGGTGGTGCTCACGCTCGACAACTCCTCGGGTGTGCTGCCCATCGAGTTCACCGAGGTCACCATCTCGCGCACGTTGTTCCGTACGGGCGAGAGCGAGTACGCCATCAACGGTGTCACCTGCCGCTTGCTCGATGTGCAGGAACTGCTCAGCGACGCGGGCGTGGGTCGCCAGCAGCACGTCATCGTCAGCCAGGGCCAGATCGACGCCGTGCTGAACGCCCGGCCCGAAGACCGGCGGTCGGTCATCGAAGAGGCTGCGGGTGTGTTGAAGTACCGGCGCCGCAAGGAAAAGAGCGAAAGGCGGCTCGACGCCACCGAGGCCAACCTACTGCGGGTGCAAGACCTGCTGCGCGAGGTACGCCGTCAGCTCCGTCCGCTCGAGCGGCAGGCCGACGCTGCTCGTCGTCACGGCGATCTGGTGGCCGAACTGTCGGCGCTGCAGTTGTTCCTGGCGGGGCGCGAGATCGCCGGCCTGCGCACCAGGCTCACCTCGCTGGCGGGCGACAAGCTCGAACTCGACGACACCGACAAGCGCCTGCGGGCCGAGTTGGCCGCGCTCGACACCGATGTTCTTGCGGCCGAAGCCGAGCTCACCGCCCGCGGCGACAGCGACATCGGCGACGAGATGGTGCGTGTCGAGCAGTTGCGCGAGCGCTCTCGCGGTATCGCGGCGGTCTTGGTCGAGCGCCGCCGCTCGCTCGAACGCGACCGTGGTCAACTGATGGACGGTGGGGTGGTGGCCAACCTCGAGGCAGACGCCGCCCGCCTCCGCGACGAAGTCGACGTCGTGGCCGCCGAACTCACCGCCATCGGGCCCGAAGCCGACGAGCTCACCGCCCAGGAGGAGGCGTTCGCTGCCGAACGCCGGACCGTGCTGAGCACCCTGAACGAGGTCACCAGTGGCGCCACCACGGCCAGTGCCGCGGCCGCCGAGGTGCGCGGCGAGATGCGGTCCATCCAGAACGGGGTCGATCGGGCCGAGGGCGAACTGCGGCGGCTCGAGACCCGCCGCGATGCGTTGCGCGACCGGGCCGAGCGGCTCGAGCACGAGATCGTCAGGCTGAAGCAGCTCTGCGAAGACGCCAACGAGAGCGAAGCACCGCTGGTGGCCGATGTGGAAGCGGCCGAGGCACGCCGCATCGCGGCCGAGGCCGGCGCCGACGTGGCCGGTGCCGCCCGGCAGCACGCAGCCGACGAATTGGCCCGCTGGCGCACCCGTGCCGAGGCTCTGCACCAGGCGCTCGAAGCGGCCCGGGCCAGGGCCGGTGCCGAGCACCTCGCCGGCGTCGACGGGGCGCTGGGCACCCTGCTCGACCTCATCGAGATCGACGCGGGCTGGGAGTCGTCGGTCGAGGCTGCGCTCGGCGAGTCGTTGCTCGCCGTGGTCGTCGACCAGCCGTCCACCGGCCGCCGAGCCCTCCAGTCGCTGCGCGACTCGAACGTGCGCGGCGCCGTGCTGTCGCTGGGGCTCAGTGCCACGGTTCCCGCCGGTTCCACGGCGGCCGTGGCAGCCGGTGGCAAGCCGGTTCGTCCGCATGTGCGCAGCAGGTCTGCTGCCGTCGAGCGGTTGCTCGACGCGGTGCTCGCCACGGCCGTGCAGGCCGCCGACTTCGCGCAGGCGCTCGACCTCGCCATCGCCGACCCCGCGGCGGTGGTGGTGACGGCCGACGGCGACCGGTTCGGGGCCTCGGGTTGGCGCGTCGGCGCCGCCGGGGGAGGGGCAACCGCCAGTGCGCTCGACGAAGCCACCGAGCGCGCCACCGCGGCCGAAGCCGACCTTGCCGCACGCGACCAGGCGCTCACCGCCTCCCGCGCCGAACTGCAGGCGGCTCGCCAGCACGAGAACGACATCACCCGGCGCCTCGACCAGCACGACGCCAGTTTCACCGCCAGTTCCGAAGCGCTCGGTCGCGCCCAGGGCCAGCGACGCGAGGCGGCAGGCGAGTTCGAGTCGGCCGAACGCAGCGTCGCCGAGGTGGTCGAGCGCCTCGACCGCGAGCGGGCCCGCCACGGCGAGTTGGCCGTGCTGCTGCCCGCGCTCGAGGCCGACGAGGCCGCCGAGGCCGAGTCGGCGAAGCGTCGCGGCGAACTGCGCGCCCAGCTCGACGCACGCGCCGCCGTGCTGTCGTCGCGTCGCCAAGAACTCGAGGTGCGCAACGCCGGGCTCCACGAACGCCAGAGCTTCCTCGAACGTCGCCTCGACGAGACCGAGCGGCGACTGGCCGCCGATGCCGAGGCCCGCGCCCTGGCCGCCGAGCGCCGGGTCGCAGTCGAACGGTCGCTTGTTGCCATCGAGCGTCTGGTGGCGCTGATCGAGCGCCACCGGGTCACCATCGAAACCCGTCACGACGAACTGCTCGAGATCCGCCGCCGGCAGAGCGACGAGGTGCGTGCCGTCGCTGCCCGGCTCGATTCGGTGCGCCGCCGGCGCGCCGAGGTCGAGCGCGAACTCGAGGCAGCGCGCGAGCGTCTGCGCCGGGTCGAGATCGACGACGCCGAGGT
>JBILTQ010000565.1:0-2529 GCA_044371435.1 Pirellulaceae bacterium
TTCGCATGATAGCGAACGCCGCATTCATCGGCAATGGCTTGCCCGCAGGGCAAATTACGCTCGCAGAGGCCAGAACACTCATCATCCGCAACGGCTTGCTCAAGCATGTTTCTGTCACGGCACGATGCGTGATGGAGCATCTGCTCACGCACTTCAACAGGCTTGAGCCGAGCGACACACGACCGGGCTTTCATCGCGCCGTCAACGCGCACGACGAGAGCAGAGGCTCTGATCGACGCTCGGCTTGGCCGTCGCAAGCGCGCATCGCATCCGACACGGGGCTTTCCGTCAGCACGGTGAAGCGCGCCATCGTTGAGTTGAAGGAGTTCGGCATCCTTGTGACGGTCCGCACGAAGCGGGTGACGGCGCACGGCATCCGCGCGCGCAACCGCTACGGGTTCCTGTTCCCGAGCAGATGGTTCGTGGAAGTCAGGATGGAAGACGGGCAGATGAGGAGAGGCGCGTCTCAGGCGCACCCGTTGACGAGGCAACCGAGGAAGCCGAAGGCCGCGAGCGAGGCCGACACGGGCGCACCGCCGCCGTCAGCGGATGGGGTCACCCATGACCCCGTGCATGGGGTCACCCATGACCCCGTAAAGGTAAAGAGCAAAGGTAAAAAAACCTCTGTGTCTGTTCCTCTCAGTACGCCTGACACGCCGAGCGCGGCCAACGCCGAGCCGACCCCGAGGCAACCCGACCCCGAGATCAGCACGACGGCGAATCCGCCGCGCGCCATGGATGGCGCGACGGCTTCGCCCGCAACGCACAACGCTGACGGCGCGCTGACGCGCGCCGACCGACCGGCCAGCAAACCCGCCGAGGATGCCCTCAGAGGCGACGGAGCCGCGCGCGAGGCCGACGAACCCGCCGCCAGCGCGGAGCCGCCACGGGCGCGCACGGCGCGCTGGCGCGCGCCGACCGAGCGCGAGGTGCTGGCGCGAAGCCTGATCGACCCCGAGGTGCTGGCGCGAATCGACGCGCTCCAACGCCGCAGAGACGAGACGGTCGGGTGGACTAGCGGCGGGGAAGACGAACCCGCGACGAGGAAGGCCGTCAGCCGAGCAGCACGAATCGCCCGAGCGCGGAGCGAAAACGGCAACTAGAACGACGCAAGTACCCGCCGAGGCCGTGACGAGCGTAAACCCTTGCTGCGTCTATGCTTGCTCGAGCAAGGCCGCGAATCCTGTCAGGAATCCCGTAGGATTCTTGACAAGGCGGGGAGTTTGTGGCATCCTTCGGGCATGAAGGCCGTCACCTACATCCGCGTCTCTGGTCAATCGCAAGCCGCCGCTGATCGTGACGGCATCCCGCGCCAGCGTGCGAAACTCGCGGCCTACGCGAAGGCGCACGGCATCGACATCGTGGACGAGTTCCGCGACGAGGGCGTCAGCGGATGCAGCGAGCCGCAGTACCGACCCGGCCTGCAGGCGCTAATCGGTCGCCTGCTCCTCAACGGCGTTCGCATCGTCCTCGTCGAGAATGCAGACCGCATCGGACGCGACAGCGAAGTCGCGCCCGCCGTTCGTCTGGCGCTCCGCAAGATCGAAGGCTTGAAGGTCATCAACGTTGACCGCGGCCTCGACATCCTCGACGAGCAGTCGCGGGCGTTGAACACCATCGACGATCTGATCGCGGACAAGGCCAAGCGCGATCTGGTGGAACGTCTCGCACACGCCCGCCGCGAGCGCCGCGAGCGCGGCGAACGCTGCGACGGCCGCAAGCCGTTCGGCACACGCGACGGCGAAGCCGAGACGGTGACGCGCATCCGCCAGTTGCGCCGCGAGTCGCTGCGCCAGATCGCGGCGCGTCTCGACGAGGAGAATCGTCCGACGCGCAGCGGGAAGCCGTGGAGCGCCGAGGCCGTGCGCGGCATCCTGATCCGCATCGACGCCGAGGCGAAGGCCGCGAAGCCGAAGCGCGTCAGGCGCAAGGCCGCGAACGCCTGACTTACGCAAAATCCTTCGGCGCGGCGCTCTGCCGAATGCGCGTTCGTGCGGAAAAATTCAGAGCCGCCGCGACGGGAAGCCCCTAGGAAACACGGCAATTTTGCGTAACGGTCGGGGGGATTTTTCGGCAAGGGTCGGGGGTTTTGTCACCCCCATAAAAAGGGGGGGGACGCGACAAAACGTCCGCACCGACGCCCGAGGTTTTTCCGCATCCTGAAAAGGCAGCGAGACGCGCAACAACCACATGGCGCGACCGCGCATCGTTACGATGGCCGAGCAGTCGGACGTGTCTGGATGTCGCACGTTGAAGGCCGCAAAGCAAAACGCCGCGCTAGAGACGCACGGCGTTTCGCAGATTCGTCAGCGAGTCAGTAGGTGTTTGCTTAGCGGCTGTCCCCTAGTGAAACGCTCCATGCGTCTCGCATTCGACCGCGCATCATGCGCGGAGGAAGGCGGTTCGCATGATAGCGAACGCCGCATTCATCGGCAATGGCTTGCCCGCAGGGCAAATTACGCTCGCAGAGGCCAGAACACTCATCATCCGCAACGGCTTGCTCAAGCATGTTTCTGTCACGGCACGATG
>JBILTQ010000012.1:0-30127 GCA_044371435.1 Pirellulaceae bacterium
GATATGGCGCTCAACTATACTCATCCGGTGATTTGCACGACGGATGGCCTGGATGAAGTCGTTGTAGCGGGAACTGGTTTGTTGATTGGATACGACCTTGAAACTGGACGGCGCCGCTGGTTCGCCCGGGTACTCCTGTTTAACACGAAGACGACCCCGGTCGTTCACGACGGAGTAATCTATCTCTCGGTCCAAAGCGGCGGTACCGCCACCAGCCAACTGGGGGTTTTTGATCGCAATGAAAGAACCGGCAACAACGACGGCAAGGTCGATAAGGGGGAGATACAAGGTTTTTTCGGCAAGCAGCCGATCCCGGAGGGTTATTTCAAGAGCACCTTTGATCGAGGCGATCTCAACGGCGACGGCTTTCTTGAAGGTCAAGAATTAGATATCGCATTCATGCATCCGGAGAACTTCGCCGGCGCTGACTACACTCCAACGGGCAACGCCGGCGGCGGACAATTCATCATGGCAGTCCGCGGCGGTGGTATTGGGGATGTCACCAAGACGCATGTGCTCTGGAAACATACTACGAAACACACGGACCACGTGGTTTCACCGTTCGTCTCCGACGGCCGCATATTGATCGTTAAGCCGGGAGGTATTACCACGGTTTTCGACACTATCCACGGCGAACCCCTGCGTGGACCGAAACGGCTTAGCCATCCCGGAGGATTTTTTGCCTCTCCCGTTTGCGGAGACGGAAAAATCTACATCGCCGGTGAAAACGGCGAGGTCAGCGTATTGAAGAACTCGGCCGAATACGAGGAACTGGCGGTGAACGACCTTGGAGAGAGTATCATCGCGACACCTGCCCTCGCGGGCGGTCGCATTTACGTTCGCACGCGAACACAGCTAATGTGCTTGGGCGTGCCACCAGCAGAGGCTTCCCGGTAGTGGGTTTGAGATCTTCGAATGTTCGTTACTTTTCTGCTCGTGCTAAATCGCGTTTTCGAACCCGAGCACGATTTCCTATAAAGTAGGCAACTGCAAAACGTTTGCGTCGTGTTACATTCGTCTATCCCCATTCGTTTTTTTTTGATTTCATCTCATTTCTGGCAGTAACTATCCAGATATGAATCCCGAAACCACAACCTTCCTCGATGCCCCCGACATCGTGCTCATCGGCAGCGGAATCATGTCCGCCAATCTCGCCGCGATGCTCCATCGTCTCGATCCGCGGCTGCGCATTCAGATGATCGGAATCACGAGTGAACTCTCACGCGAGGCATCGGATGGCTGGAACAACGCGGGCACGGGGCACGCAGCGCTTTGCGAGTTAAGCTACACGCCGGAGCGCGACAGCACGGGAAATGTCCCTATCGCCAGGGCGCTTCACCTCTTTGAGTAGTTTGAGCACTTGAAGCATTTTTGGGGATACGCGGTCACGAGTGGCATGGCGGGCGATCCGGCGGAGTTCATTCACGCGGTGCCGCACATTTGCTTTGTGTTGGGGCGAAGGATGTGGACTTCCTGCAAGCCTGTCACGATGCGATGAAGGCTCACCATTTCTTCCGCGGCATTACGATGACCACGGATGTCGATGTGATTGGCAAATGGGTGCCACTCGTGATGGAAGGTCGTGCGCGAACGCCGGTCGCGGCCACCACGGCGGCAGGCACAGAAGTCAACTTCGGCCTGCTGGCGCGCAAGCTCTGCACTTGGCTCGCGCAGGAAGAGAACTGCGCTGTCGCCAGCGGTTGTAAGGTGACCCAGCTTCAGCGTGGTGTCGGCCAATGGCAGCTCACGATGCAATGCCAGACCACTGGCGAGAAACGAACGCAGCCCGCGAAGTTCGTCTTTGTCGGCGCGGGGGGCGGCAGTTTGCCGTTGCTGCAATCGACTGGGATTGCCGAGGTCGCGGGCTTTGGAGCCGTCCCCGTCGGAGGCCAATGGCTGGTTTGCGATAACGCATCCGTCAGCTCACGACACAACGCCAAGGTCTATGGCGTCGTCGATCCAGCGGCCCCGCATGTGGGGACACCGCATCTGGATCGGCGTCGGCTCAACGGACAAACCCAACTCCTGTTCGGTCCGTTTGCCTCATGGACCACGCATTTCCTTAAGCACACTGGCCATTGGAGTGATCTGCCGTTGTCCGTGCGCATGGACAATCTCAGCACTCTGCTGCGTGCGGGCATGCACAATCACTGGCTGGTGCGCTATCTCGTGACGCAGGGACTGCAAAGCTTGGAGGCCCGTATGCAAGCCGTGCGTCGTTACTACCCGAATGCTCGCACCGAGGATTGGCGACTTATCCAGGCAGGCATTCGCGTGCAGAACATCAGAAAAGAGGATCGCGGCGCGGTCTATTTTGGCACCGAGGTGTTCTCCTCATCGGATCGGACCATCGCGGCCCTGCTCGGTGCATCGCCCGGCGCGTCGGTGTCGGTGAACATCGCGATCGAAGTCATCGAGACCTGCCTGCCGCATCTGCTCGCCACGGAAGACGGTCGCGCGCGGATGAGGCAAATGATCCCGACCTTTGATGCGGACCTGAAAGAACCAGGCAATGCGGTGCTCTTTGAAAAAACGAGCCGCGAGGCCGAGGAGCGACTGCGGCTCAATTCACTCCCAACTTCATGAGACGGGCAGTCCTAACCCAATCACAAACATCCGCCAAAAGGCACGAACCGGCGGAAGTCGCCGAGGCGTGCACAGATGAGCTGACGCAACACGGTTTCTTTAGAGGTTACGGAGGATGTTTCTGCCAGGAATTCGCTTTGAGCTTGTTGCAGTTGGGTGGACACCTTGAATTGAAATCCCGCATCGAGTAGATTATCAGACAATCAGACACTTGGAAAGGGATTGTCGACTTTCGCTCCACGAGAGTTCTCCCTTTTTTCCTTTGCTTTTCCTTTCGCGGAGCGGAAGGAGACTTCAGTGGACCTTATTCATTTTGAGAGTTTTCGATGCCGATAGCCGCTATTACGGATTATACCTTTCCGAATCTCGACATCGAGACGACGATTTTAACAGCGGCGGGAGCGGAGGTGCGAAGCGGCAATGACAAGCAAGTTGAGGCGCTAAAGCGACTCGTCGCCGATGCCGATGCAGTCATCACACAATTCGCACCGATCAACGCCGAAGTGATCGGAGCCATGCAGCGGGCGAAGGTCATCGTCCGCTACGGCATTGGCTACGACAACGTCGAGGTGAAGGCGGCGCGTGAGCGAGGGATTCCTGTCTGCAACATCCCCGACTACTGCATCGACGAAGTCGCCGATCACACGCTGGCGTTCATCTTGGGCGTAACTCGACAAGTGGTTCCTAACACGCTGCATGTTCGCGAAGGTAAGTGGGGTTTAGCTACATCGCTTGATCAGATGCGAACGCTGCGCGATCAAACGGTGGGGATCGTCGGGTTCGGACGCATCGGCCGTGAAGTCGCATCGCGACTGGCTCCCTTCAAGAGTCGCCGGCTGGTGTTCGATGCCTTCGTTCCGACTGAAGTTGTGCGAAACGCCGGTTGCGACCCGGTGTCGCTGGATGACCTGCTGGCTCAGTCCGACATCGTGACGCTACACTGCCCTTCGACTCCCCAGACGAAGAAGTTGCTGAATGAAGAATCGCTCGGTCGCATGAAGCAAGGTTCGGTGGTAGTGAATTTAGGGCGAGGCGATCTCATCGACTCGGAATCACTCATCGCCGCGTTGCAGTCAGGAAGGATCGTCGCCGCCGCGCTCGATGTGTTTGAGCAAGAGCCGCTGCCGCCGGAAAACCCACTGCGATTCATGCCGAATGTTATTACCGCTTCGCACATCGCTTCGGCAAGCCCCAAGTCCGTTAAAACGCTTCGCGAGACCGCTGCAAAGATCGCCATCATGGCCGTGCGCGGAGAACCGTTGCCAAATATTGTGAACTAGTGAGTTGTCAAATTTACTGTAGTGGAATTCGCCAGAATTTCTCACATGAACTTCTGAACTATGGGAATTCTGACGAATTCCACTACGCAAAAAGGAATCCTGCATGCCAAAACCTTTATTTCGTGGCGTCTGTGCCTCGTCGATCACACCGTTTCGTCCTGATGGCACTCTTTGGCTGGAACGGCTCAAGCCGCACATCGACTGGCTGATTGCTGAGCGGGTTGATGCCATTTCACCACTTGGGAGTTCAGGTGAGTTTCCGGCGATGGAATGTGCGGACCGCGAGCGGATGCTGGCCGCTGCGCTGGATGCAATTGCTGGGCGAGTGCCAGTCGTCGCTGGGACTCACGACTATTCCACTGCGCGCACGGCCCAGTTGTCGAAGTTTGCCGAGTCCGCTGGGGCAGATGCGCTTCTCATCGTTCCCCCCTACTATATGGCACCTACTCCCGCACAAGTCATGGACCACTATCGTCGAGTTGCCGAGGCAGTCTCGATCCCTATTATTCTCTACCACAACATCCCGCTGACATCGGTTGATTTAACAACGGATCATCTGCTGAAGTTATTTGAGGAAGGCGCGATCGCCGGAGTCAAGATGTCTCATCCCGAGCCGGATCGTCAGTGCCAATTACTACAAGCCACACGCGGAGAGTTCACTGTATACGCGGGGATCGATACGGCCGCGTTTGAGGGCTTGTGCCACGGCTCCCACGGCTGGATTTCAGGGATTCCAAGCACGGTTCCTGGTGCTGCACGACGACTATATGAACTGATCTCGATCGAAGGGAATCTGCCTGAGGCCCGCGTCTTGTGGCAGAAGCTTGCACCGTTGATGCGATTGCAATTTCAAGCGTATCACTCGAAGGGTGAGGGAGCGCACTGGTTCAGCACGATGAAAGCCGCACTCAACATGATTGGTCCGCCGGTGGGTGATCCACAGCCGCCGATCCAGCCCCTCCCGCAAGCTCATCGAAAGACGCTGGCCGACATGTTGACCAACTTAGGCTATGAAGTGAATACGAAGGCAGAGGGATAAGCTCAGATTGATGGAGATGTTTTCTGACACACGTTTGCACACAGGCGCCTCTGGCCGCGCCGGGCTAGATGGAGAAGGGATCGCGGCGCACATCGTTGAAGCTCCCGACATCGTGCTTGTCGGGAGCGGGATCATGTCTGCAACGCTGGCTGTGATGCTAAAGCGATTGAATCCGCGTCTGCGCATTCAAATATTCGAGGTTACGGCCGAACTTGCTAGTGAAGCTTCAGACGGATGGAACAACGCTGGCACAGGACACGCGGGAGTTTGCGAGATGAGCTACACCCCGACCCGTGATCCCGATGGTCAAGTTCCGATTGCAAGAGCACTGCGCATCTTTGAACAGTTCGAGCACTCAAAGCAGTTTTGGGGAGCAGTGGCGGCCAGCAGGATGGTGGGCGATCCAGCGGATTTCATTCACTCGGTACCACACATCTGTTTTGTGAAGGGAGCGGCTGATGTCGACTTCCTGCAGGCTCGGCAAACAGCGATGACAGAGCATCATTTCTTCCGTGGCATGCAGTTGACGACCGATCCTTCTGTGATTCACGACTGGGTACCGCTGGTGATGGAAGGCCGCGCACCCGGTCCAGTCGCAGCCACGGTGGGGGATGGCACAGAGGTCAACTACGGTCTGCTCGCGCGGCGTTTCTGCGGCTGGCTGGCGCAGCAAGAGCACTGTGGAGTCGCGCCTGGCTGGAAGGTGACGCGGCTTAGTCGAGGTGACGGAGTTTGGCAACTTGATTTGCTTTGTTTAGCGACAGGTGAAAAACGCGAACAGCGAGCGAAGTTCGTATTCGTCGGCGCAGGTGGCGGGAGTCTGCCGTTGCTGCAAACTACTGGCCTCGCTGAAGTCGCAGGACTAGGCGGTTTTCCCATCGGCGGCCAGTGGCTCGTGTGCGATGAGCCTGCGGTCTGCGCGCGGCACGAGGCCAAGGTCTATGGCGCTACTCCGCCATCGTCGCCCAGCCTGGGCTCAGGGCATCTCGACGTGCGGCGGCTCAATGGTCAGCGACAGCTTCTCTTTGGTCCGTTTGCCTCGTGGACAACCAGGTTCCTCAAGCATTCTGGTCGATGGAGCGATCTGCCTCTCTCCATTCGCCTAAACAATTTGTCTTCGCTGCTGCGTACGGGCATGCGCAACTTGTCGCTGCTGCAGTATTTGGTGGCGCAGGGGCTGCAGAGTATGGAGGACCGTATGAAGGCAGTGCGTGAATACTATCCCAACGCCCGCTCCGAAGACTGGCGGCTCGTCCAGGCGGGAATCCGCGTACAGGCCATCAAGAAAGCGGATCGCGGCGCGTTGTATTTCGGCACCGAGGTGTTCTCATCGGTGGACCGCTCGATCACGGCGTTGTTGGGAGCATCACCAGGTGCATCGGTCTCGGTGAACATCGCGCTCGAAATCGTCCAGACCTGCCTGCCTCATCTGCTCGCTAGTGCCGAAGGACGAGAACGTATGAAGCAGATGATCCCTACCTTTGACATCGATCTCAAGCAACCCGGCAACGCATCGTTGTTCGAGAGAGCAACCCGCGAAGCCGCAGAAAGATTGCAACTCAAAAGTAGTAGGCACACTGCGTGTGCCGTAACTTCAACCACATTAGAGTCCTGAATCAAATATAGCTTGAGCGGACGACACACGGAGTGTGCCTGTCGCTCTATGCAATATAATCAAACATCAAACATTCGGAGCAAAATTATGAAAATCGTTCGATATCAAACAACAAATGGCCAGATCGCCTACGGGCAGCAACATGCTGACGGTCGCACGACTCGACTTGCCGGAGAAATTTTCGGGGAGCTGACCGACACGGGTGAATCGGCTGCCGTCGCCAAACTACTCGCCCCCATCGAACCGCGCGACATCATCTGCATCGGACTCAACTATCGAAAGCACGCCGCCGAAGGAAACCAGCCGATCCCCGAATGGCCAGTCGTCTTTATGAAGAACAGCGGCACACTGCAACATCCCGGCGAGCCTATCGTATTGCCGCGACGGCTCATGAGCGACGCTGTCGACTATGAATGCGAACTCGCGGTGGTGATCGGTCGAGAGTGCTACAACGTCTCGAAAGCTGACGCGCTCAGCTATGTTTTAGGCTATACCTGTGCCAACGACGTCAGCGCTCGCGATTGGCAGATGAAGTACGGTGGCACTCAATGGTGCCGAGGCAAGACTTTCGCAACTTTCTGTCCACTGGGGCCATGTTTGACATCCGTCGATGAGATTCCAAATCCGAACTCACTTGGCATTCGTACAATCTTGAATGGCCAGACGATGCAGGACTGGAATACCAACGATATGATTTTTGATGTGCCGACGTTGATCGAATTTCTTAGCGGCAGTACGCGATTGGCCGCAGGCACAGTGATCCTCACCGGCACGCCGCACGGTGTCGGAGGAGCACGCAAACCGCCTGTATATCTGCAACCGGGCGACACGGTGACTATCGAAATCGACGGTATTGGTGCTCTTACGAATCCTATCGTTGCGGAAGGAGATTCGGCGTGACCTCAACTCGCTCTCGTAAGACGGATTACAGTGTTCGTCGAAAGACACTTCGGACAAGGACGTCTGTCGTACAACTATCACTCGCCTTAGTCGGATTCGTCGGCGCTTCGAGTCTCGGTGTCAGCGCGTTCAGCGAAGAGCCTCGTTTCGTTGATAACTCTCTACTCATCGCGCCGGAGTATCCTTGTACCTGGCCCAGCCACCCCTTTCCTCGATTTGCGATTATCCACTCACGGATGATTGGACCTGAGTCGGCGTATAACATCGATACGCTGCTGATCGATGGTAACACGGGAACGCAACTCGACGTGCCGCCTCATTCCGTCGCGAGACCGGAACTGAATCGAGAGAAGTCGGGACCGCTGGGACTGGCGTATACCGATAAGATCCTGCCTTGGCAGTTCGGCGGGGAAGCGTGTGTCGTCGATGTGCGCGATTTGTTAGATAAAGCTCCTAAGGGCGAAAGTCCGCTGATAATACCTCAGCATGTTGAGCGCTTCGAGATACAACATCGGCAAGTTCGATTCGGCGATGTTGTGCTGTTTCGCAGTGACTACTCAGACAAGTATTACCAACCGCTTCCCGAAGGTCGAAGATACATCGCCGACATCTTGGATCGCAAAGCCCCGGGTTATCCGGATCCTCATCCGGAGTGCATGGAGTTCCTCGGAAAGCGCGGTGTCCTCACTTTAGGGACCGACAGCGCGAGCATGGGGCCACTTCCCGACTTAGCTGAGCCGACTCACTACGCCGGTCTCAAGTTCGGCATGATTTGGACTGAAGGAGCGACCAATCTCCGTGAGTTACCTACCACAGGTGCCTTCTATTGTTGTCTTTTTCCAAAGCACGCCGCGGGGCCATACGGTGAAGGTCGCGCGTTCTCGGTTGTCGGTGGCGAATTACCGAAACGATTGATTGAAGCTTGCCGTAACAAACGGGCGGTTGACCTTTCGCCTACGTTGTCACCCAAGCTGCCGTTGACTTCACCTGGAATCGGTACAGGAAATCATAGACAAGTCTATCTAAAGATCGATTTTCTCTACTCGGAGTATCTCGACATGTATCATCACGGTCACTTGATGGATTCGATGGCCGGGACGCATCTAGTTCCTCCCGCTTTTTCACTTCCGGCTGACGAAAAGCCGACTCCTTATGCTCCCGAAGTTCGCGGTTGGTTGGAAGAGTACGAGAAGAAGTACAGCAAACGTGGCTCAAGCAATCAGACCGCCGAGCAAGTTCCAATCGATTGGACGTGTGGTGAAGCGAGAGTGATCGACGTTCGTAGTTTAGTCGGTTCGACGAATCCAGCGCAGTGGCCGATTTCACCTGAGATTACGATCAAGCATGTTCAGGACTACGAGAGCAAGGCGGGATCAGTGAGAGCTGGAGATGTCGTAATCTTTCAAACGGGACACAACGACAAGTTTTTGCGCGAGCCCTTGGATAATCCTGCGATGTGGATCGATCCCCTGAGAGGCAAATCCGAAGGTTGGCCCGCACCTGGTCCCGATCTCATTGTTTACCTCAAGGAGAAAGGCGTTCGTTGCATCGCCAGTGATGCTCCTGATTTGGGTGGCGTCGATCCCAAGCGCGCTCTGATGACCTACTGGGCACTAGGCAGTCGCCAGATGGTTGGCGTCGAGTTTTTAGTGAACGTCGACAAGATACCCGCCAAGCATGCGTATTTTATGTTTGCAGCCGTCAAGATACGCGACTGTCACGGCGGCCCAGGACGCGCAATTGTGCTGTATTAGGGAGTGGGGAATGGGGAGTAGGAAAGAGGGAATAGGGACGAGCGAAAATGAGTAAAGACAAAAACGCAGCGTTATTACCCAATGCCGATTCGCGATTCCCGATTCCCGATTCCCTCCCCACTCCCGATTCCCTCTTGCCTTCGTCGACTCTTCGTGCCGTTGCATGGCGGATCATTCCGTTCGTCTGCTTGCTCTATGTGCTAAACATTCTCGATCGCGCTAACGTTGGCTTCGCTCGCTTGGCCATGCAGGATGACTTGGGGCTGAGCCAAGCCGCGTTCGATCTCGGCTACGGAATGTTCTACCTCGGTTACCTCCTGTTCGAAGTACCGAGCAATCTGCTAATGCGGCGCTTTGGTGCGAGACGATGGATCGCAAGAATCATGATCACCTGGGGATTAATCTCGGCCGCGACAATGTTCGCCACGGATATCTGGACATTCTATGCACTACGCATCTTGCTTGGGATTGCCGAAGCGGGCTTCTTTCCAGGGATTATTCTTTACCTTACCTATTGGTTTCTTGATCGGCAGCGTGCCAAGATGACGGCGTTCTTCATGCTGGCGATCGGCCTATCAAATATGTTGGGCAACCCGATATCGGGTTGGATCATGGATCACTTCAATGGTATGAACGGTTGGCATGGATGGCAATGGTTATTTCTTCTGGAAGGATTGCCGACTGCGCTAGTTGGGATCCTAGTCTTGTTTTATTTGCAGGACTCACCGCAAGAATCGCGATGGCTTCGCGACGATCAACGTCGCTGGTTAGTCGATCAGCTTGCCGAGGAAGATAGGGTACGGCGAGAGCAACATGGACCGGATCGTTGGCAAGCGATGCTGCAACCGCGTGTCTGGTTGCTGATCGCGATCTACTTTACGGTAGCAGTCGGTACAAACGCAGGTGGTGCCTACTTTCCAACACTCATCAAAGAACAGTACCAGCAGTCAACGAATTTGCAAATCGGCTTGCTCAGTGCCTTGCCGCACTTGTGTGCAATTGTTGCGATGGCCCTGGTCGGTATCAGTTCCGACCGAACTGGTGAACGTCGTTGGCACTTGGCCGGTTCGGCATTGGCTGCGTCGATCGGATGGGCGCTGGTCGCGTCAGGTTCAACCCCGCTGGTGTCGCTGTCAGGCTTATGTATCGCGCAAGCGGGGATGATGAGCATGCTACCGGTTTTTTGGACGCTTCCCAGTGTATTCCTCTCCGGAGTTGCAGCAGCCGGCGGCATCGCGCTCATCAATTCCGTAGCCAATATCGGCGGCTTCTTTGGAGCTTCCATACTCGGAATCATGGGACTCTGGTCGATGGCAATCATTCTATTGGCCGGCTCGTTGCTCACATCCTTGATGATTCGCAACACAGCTTCAACCACTTCGTCTCCCGCTTCTCAATAAGGCTTTCAATGCACTCTCTGTTTTCACTCGCAGGCCGCGTCGCCGTGGTTTCAGGTGCAGCGCAAGGGCTCGGTCGAGCCACCGCTCTGGCCCTCGCCCAGCACGGAGCCGATCTTGTTTTGGTGGATCGCAACCAATCCGGTGCAGCAGCCACCGCAACTCAAATACAAACACTCGGACGCAAGACACTGGTGGCAGGAACCGATGTCTCGTCGCCTGAGGCCATCGCTGAACTATTTCAACAGATCGATACTCAGTTTGGCCGAGTCGACTTTTTGGGAAATATTGCCGGTGATGGGCACTTGGCCAAGCCTGAAGAGTTGACCATCACGGATCTGCATCGTGTGTTACAGAATTTGGTCGTAGGCCGATTTGCGATGTGCCAAGAGGCGGGCCGACGCATGCTGGCGCAAGGCCGCGGTTCGATCATGAACATCGGTTCGCTGGCTAGCTCTACAGCCCTAGGTCGTGGACATATCGCCTACAGCATGGCGATGGGAGCCGTCATTCAAATGACTCGTGAGCTGAGTACGGAATGGAGTTATCGCGGCGTCCGCGTCAATTGTGTGACGCCAGCACAAGTGGTGAATCCAAGTTTAACAGCGCGAATGCAATCAGACCCAACGCTTGAAGGCCGTTTTCTTCATGGCATTCCCGCGGGACGGTTGGGACAGCCAAAAGACATTATGGGCCTTGCGGTACTCTTGGCATCCGACGCATCGGAATGGATCACCGGGGCCATCATCCCCATGGATGGTGGCAACATGGCGATGAACGCAGGCGGCACGCCGGGGTACGAGCAACGTTCTGTTCAATCGTTTTGCGCGGAGTGTAAGTAGCCAGACATGAGCCAGAGCCAAACCTTATCAGACGAACAGATTCTCGCCCTCTATCGAACCATGCAGATAGTCCGGCAGACGGAAGAAGAACTCGCGCGGTGTCACCAGCGAGGTTTGATTCATGGTGCGTGCCACACCTACGTCGGGCAGGAGGCCATTGCGACTGGAGTTTGCTCGCATCTCAAGGAAAGCGATCCAATCTTCTCGACACATCGTGGACATGGTCACGCGCTGGCCAAAGGGATGCCGCCATGCGAACTGATGGCCGAGTTGTTTGGCCGGTCGACAGGGTGCTCGCGCGGCCGCGGCGGCAGCATGCACCTTTTTTCGCCAGAGATCGGCATGATGGGAACCAGCGGCATCGTCGGGCCATGTTTGCTACAAGCCTGCGGAGGGGGGTACAGTTCGAAAATACTCAAGAACGGCACAGTGGCGGCAGCGTTCTTTGGCGATGGAGCGGTCAACAATGGCGCGTTTCACGAAGGGCTTAACATGGCCAGTATCTGGAAGCTGCCTGTGTTATTCATTTGCGAGAACAACCAATATGCCACCGAGGTTCCCTTCTCCTATTCAAGCGGCAATCCAAGTATCGGATCGCGTGGCGTAGCCTACGGAATGCCGGGCATCACCGTCGATGGAAATGATGTGTTGGAAATCTACCGAGTCGCCGAAGAAGCGGTTGCTCGTGCACGAAGCGGCGACGGCCCGACACTGATCGAATGCAAAACCTATCGCACTCGAGCTCACGCCGAAGGGATGGGTGATTTCACCTACCGAACGAAAGAAGAAGTGGCAGCGTGGAAGGATCGCTGTCCGATCGCGAGGCTGCGGAGCGGAGTGGGGGCGGATTCGATATTCGATCAGATCGACCGGGAAGTATTCGAAATCGTTCGCAACGCCCGAGAGTTCGCTGAAGCAAGCCCAGTGCCGGACTCCAATTCGGCGACGACCAATGTCTACTCGCCAGGTCGTTCCAGTTTCCATTCCAGCGACTCTCCATTGCCCATTGCCCACTCCCGTCCATTAACGTTTGTTGCTGCCACCCTTGAAGCCCTCGATCAAGCCATGGCAGCCGATCCAAAAATTTTCGTCATGGGTGAAGGGATCGGCGTTCGCGGCGGAAATTTTACAACGACACTCGGGTTGTTCGAGAAGTACGGAGCCGAGCGTCTCTGCGATACGCCGATCTGCGAACGCGGCTTCGTTGGGCTCGCCTGCGGAGCCGCGATGACCGGAACGAGACCTATCATCGACTTCATGTTCATCGACTTTATCAACGATTCGTTTGGCGAGATCGTCAACCAAATCGCCAAGATGCAATACATGAGCAGCGGCCGACTGAAGATGCCAGTTTTGTTGCGCGGTTGTGGAGGAGTTGGTCACTCGGCTGCGACCCATCATTCCGGAATGTACCATTCGATCTACTCGCACATTCCAGGTCTGCGGGTTGTTTTGCCGTCCAATCCTTATGATGCAAAAGGGCTTTTTGCGCACGCGCTGCGGAGCGATGATCCAGTCTTATTTCTCGAACACCGCGAGCTGATGCAGATCAAAGGCTCCGTTCCACTTGAGGAGTACGAGATTCCCTTTGGAAAAGCTCGGGTCTCACGAGTCGGAACCGATGTCACCGTGGTCGCACTCTCGCTGATGGTCCATCATGCTTTGAAAGCAGCCGAGCAACTTGCTGCCGAGAATATCTCTGTCGAGGTTATCGATCCACGCACCGTATCACCCTTGGATGTCGAGAGTATTTTGCAATCGGTTTCCAAAACGGGGCGATTGCTGGTTGTCGATGAAGCCTTCGGGCCGTGTGGTTTCGCATCGGAGATTGCTGCTTACGTAGCTGACGCCGGATTCAACGATCTGGACGCACCCATCAAACGGTTGCACGGTGCGTTCGCTCCTACACCTTACGCACCGACACTGGAGCGAGCCGTCGTACCCGATGTGGAACAGGTCGCGAACGCCATACGAAATTTAATAAGGGAGTAGGCAGTGGGCAGTAGTAGAGTATGTTTCGAACACTCCCCACTCTCCGCTCCCTACTCCCTACTCCCTACTGGTTCCCAAATGTCACACTCAATCACGATTCCCCGGCTTGGTTGGTCGATGGAGGAAGGCGTTTTCGCCGAATGGCTCAAGTCACCTGGCGAATATGTTCGTGCCGGTGAAATGATTTTTCTGCTGGAAGGCGAAAAAGCAGCCCAGGAGATCGAATCTTTTGACTCGGGTTACTTATGTATTCCACCGGATGCACCTCAACCAGGAGCAACCGTCCAAGTTGGCGAAGTGATTGGCTTTCTTCTTGCCGAAGGGGAGCCAACTCCCGCGTCGGTTCATGTCCATCGCATCGAATCATCGCCGAGTCCGTCGCTCGCTGCAGACAGCTTGCGCCCTGAATCAGCGGAATCTCCTGGTAGTACTTTGCCTTCGAGTCCGCGGGTTGCGGGTCCCGCAGCACGTCGATTAGCACGCGAACTAGGTATAGACCTCAACGCTGTCTTCACGCCCGATCCGACGGGACGAGTCCTTACGGAAGATATCCGACGAATGGCCAATCCACCTGCTCGAAACCATTCGATACACAAGAACGTAAAGGATCCGATCGCGACACCACGCGCGCGCCGACGGGCTCGCGAACTTGGAGTCGATTGGAATCGTTTGATGGGGTCAGGACGTGGTGGCCGAATTCGAGAACGAGATGTCCTTGCTGCGGAGTCTACGCCGCAGGCGGGCAGCACGAACTTGGTTGCAGAGCCGAGACCTTCCGTACCTGGTCAGCATGTCCCTGCCAGCAAGTTGCGCCGAGTCATTGCGCAGCGAATGATGGCGGGAGTTCATCAAACAGCCCCTGTTACGCTAACAACGAAAATCGATGCGCAATCGCTTGTATCCTTTCGCGAAAGACTTAAGCTCGATGTCAGCGTTGGTATGGTCCCAAGCTACAACGATATATTGATTGGACTAGCAGCCCAAACGTTGCGCGAGTTCCCGGAGTTAAATGCCTGTTGGTATCGCGAAGGGATCTACCAATTTGAAGAAATTCACATTGCCACTGCGATCGATACGCCCGATGGTTTATTAGCTCCGGTCGTGCATCATACCGATCGCCTAACGCTCGTCGAACTTGCCGGGCAAACTAAGCAACTCATCCAGCTAGCACGTACCGGACAGTTGAAACAGGAGCATCTTACCGGCGGTACTTTCACCGTCACGAATCTCGGAATGTTTGGCATCGACGCTTTCACACCGATACTCAACCTTCCGCAAGCAGCGATTCTAGGAATCGGACGAATCATCGAGGAGCCTGTGGTCCGCGACGGGCGTCTCGAAGTCGGCCTGACTCTGACCCTCAGTCTGACCTTCGATCATCGAGTTATCGACGGTGCCCCAGCTGCCCGCTGGTTGCAACGCCTCTGCGAACGTCTTCAGACGCCCGACCGGTAAAAAAATTGAGAAAACCGTGCTAGAGCACAGGGAGATTGGAACTCAATTTTGTTCCACCCGTATAAATAGCTAACTAGCTATTCTGTGGATCGCAAGTCGCGTCGACTATCATGACGCCTCCCGCTTGGGCTTCAAAGTTTCCGGCACCATAGGCTGGGCTTCATACAGGATGACTCCCCCTCGTTTGATGATCTCTCTTTGCACGGCAGGCACATTCACGGTGCGGAGTTCGGTCTCTGCTTTCATTGAAGCTTTCGCAGCGATACCGCAGGCTTCGCCGAGCGCCATGAAGACGGGTTCCATGCGAATCGTTTGGTAACCGACGTGGCTGGCGCTGCACGCCACGGGTACGAGGAGGCCGTCCACGCGTTTGGGCACGAGGATGCGATACGGGAGCTGCAAGGGCTGGTGCTCGATGAAGATGTAGCCCTCGCGGACACCGGGATGGGCGGGGTCGTATTTGTGGACGCCGTGGGAGTCGAAACCGAACTCGGCGACGGCGATGCCGTCTGGCTTGCGGCGGGGCAGGCCGGTGGCGTTGTCGAGGGCGGCGTCGCGCTGGGTGAAGTTATACTCGCCCCAGATGCGGCGACCTTGACGCACGTAGAGGTGATGCGGCCGGTGGCGATTGTCAGTGAATTCGTCTTTCGGGAAGCCGTATCGCCGCGCTTCCTCGCGGATGGCCTGTGGCACTTCGGAATCATTTTGCAGCAGCCACAGGTAGCCTTCGGCGTGCGCCCAGTAGCGTTGAAAAATGCGCTCGCGTTCGGCGGCATCTGCCTCCGGCCATGTCCAGTTTTCCTCGGCGAGATCGAAGGACTCGCTGGGCACGCCGGTGTCCCCCGACGGATGCGCATTGTTCAGCTCGAACTTCCCGTTCGGCATGGGGAAGAAGTGCATGAGCTTCTTCATCTCCGTGACTCTGCCGGAGCGCATGTCGTCGAGCATGGCGCGATAGTCGTCGCGATGGAACGCTACGGGCTTTTCCACCGGCACCGCATTGGCAAGGTCGCTCGTGACATGGATCCGGAAGCAGAAGGCCTGGATGCCATCGTCCGCCTCACCGGTGGAGCCGGGCAGTGGATTGACGTCCTTGAAGCGAAGATAAATCCTGCCCGCGTGACGTTCACCAAAGGTCTCGCGGCTCTCTCTGCCGACGCGATAGGGCACGCCCGCGAGTGCCGCGAGATCGCCCTCGTAAGTCGCGTCCACGAACGTCTTCGCGCGGAACTCCGTCCTGGTTCCGGGCTGGGCCAGGTCTTCGGCGGTGATGCTGACGAGCTTCACGGTGGGGCCGAAGTCCTGTGGCTGGGCGCCATCCCGCCGCTGGCCCCGGTCCGCCTCGCGCTCGATTCCATCGGCACCAACGACACGCGCGGATACCACGCGATGCCGCTCGACGAGGCGGATATTTTTTTCTCCGGCGAGCATTTCGCGGAACACCTTCTCAGCGACCTTTGCCTCAAACATGTGCCCGCCCTGGCAGACCTTCACCTGCTCGGAGTTCCCGCCGTAGGTCGTCACGTAGTGCTCGCGCACCCGCTTCACGAACTCGGCGAACAGGCCGCCGACGGCCGCTTTGCGATGGATGTCCGTGTTCGTCAGTCCGGCTGACACGATGCCGCCCACGTGGGCTTTCTCTTCGAGAAGAATCACGCTCGCGCCCGAGCGGGCCGCTGAGATGGCGGCCGCGATACCGCCGGGTGTCGCGGCGACGACAACGACATCAGCTTGCTCGATGGCGAAGGCTGGCGAGATGGTAAGAAGAAGAGTGAGGAGTGTTTTCATGAGGTGGCGGTGAACATTCATGGTCTGGCTGCATCCTTATTTGAAGGCGGAATTCGGTAGGGGCATGGCGGCACCGACTTGGGTGCGCCAGTCGCGAAGCTGTTTCAGCAGTGAGGCGGCTTTGTCGGGCATCTGCGCTGCGAGATCGGTCTGCTCGCTGGGATCATCGCGGAGGTTGTAGAGTTCCAGGTGTCCGTCTTCGAGGTATTCGAGCAGCTTCCAATCTCCCGCACGGAAGGCGCTCACGGGGGTGGTGGTTGCGTAGTAATGGGGATAATGAAAGTAGAGGGCGTAGCGGTTGAGTTTGGTGACGGGGTTTTGGAGCAAGGCTTTGAGGTCGATCCCGTCTGCGATTCCAGTCGGTTTTGCATTGGAGAGCGTGGCGGTGAGGGTGTGATACAGGTCCATCAGGATCACGGGTTGGCGGCACTCAGCGGCCTCGGGCGTCACGCCGGACCAGCGCACGATGAGGGGCACGCGGATGCCGCCTTCATAGAGCGAACCTTTGCCGGAGCGGAGCGGCGCATTGCTCGTCACGGGCACGGTCTGGCCTTTCTCGGTGCCGATGTAGCCGCCGTTGTCGCTGGTGAAGAGGACGATGGTGTTCTGTTCCAGCCCTCGCTTCTTCAGGTGATCGAGGACACGCCCCACGCTGTCGTCGAGGCTCTTCACCATGGCGGCATAGACTGCGTTTTGGTGATGCTGACCGGGCTGGAGTTTCGTCTCGAAATGACGCGCATCGTCGGCCATTGCTTCTATCGGCGTGTGCGGTGCATGATGGGCGAGGTAGAGGAAAAAGGGTTGCTCGCCGGCATGATCGATGACGCGGAGTGCTTCGTCGGTGAGTCGGTCGGTGAGATACTCGCCGGGCTTGCCGAACTCCAGATGCGGTACATAGCGGAATTCATTGCCAAAGCGTCCGCTGCCGCTGTAGGGCCAGAAGAACGTCTGCGGTGCGCCCCATTGCGTACCGCCGACGTTCACATCGAAGCCGTGAGTCTCGGGATAGTGAGCCGCGTCGCCAAGGTGCCACTTGCCGACCAGCGCAGTGAGGTAGCCGGCATCGTGGAAACGCTCGGCAAGCGTGGTCTCCGTGTGCGGCAGGTCATGCAGCGAGTCTGCCTGGATGAGTTTCCTATTCTTAGGTCCCCCGAGCGATCCCTCAGACCAGATGGTGATGTGCAGCCGCGCGGCGTGTTTGCCCGTGAGCAGAGCTGCACGACTCGGCGAGCACACCGACATCGCATAGGCGTCGGTAAAGCGCACGCTTTGCTGAGCGAGTTGGTCCAGGTGCGGTGTCTCATGCAAATCCGCGCCGTAGCAGCCGAGGTCGCTCCAACCCAGATCGTCGGCGAGGATGAGGACGATGTTGGGTTTGGTTTCAGCGGCATGCAACGCGGCAAACGATGCGAGCGACAGGGTGGCGAGTGAGAGGCGACAGAGAAATTGAAGACAGAAAGATCTTGTCGTGGGATTCATCGGTAGTGCGGTCAGGGTGTTCACTTCATGGAAAACTTAGGTGTGATCGCCGGTGCTTCCTCCTTGGGAATGTGGCGGCGGCGGGACTCGATGATAGGGCGATGGGCGGGGTTGGCGGCGAGGTTGGTCCATTCGTTCGGGTCGAGGGTGTGATCGTACAGTTCCTCTTCGCCGTTGCGGTAATGAATGTAGCGATAGCGTTCGTCGCGCACGGCATGGTTGCCGCGACCATGGGTGATGAGTGTCGGGTGCGGCCACTCGGCGGTTGAATCGTCGAGCAATGGGATGAGGCTGCGACAGTCGAGATCTTGGCGAGGCGGCAGTCCGGCCAATTCGATGAGCGTCGCATGGAGGTCCATGATGTTCACGACGCGATGACAAGTGACACCCTGTTTCTTGCCCGCAGCAGAGATCATCAGCACGGAGCGGGTGGCTTCCTCCCAGAGGGCGACTTTTTCCCAGTGTTGCTTTTCACCGAGATGCCAGCCATGGTCGCTCCAAAGGCAGACGATAGTATCGCGTCCGCCGGGGTTAGATTCTAGCGCATCAAGAACGCGGCCGAGGCAATCGTCGGCGAAGCTGATGCCTGCGAGGTAAGCACGCACCGCTTCGCGCCATTTTCCCGAGGCCTTGATTTTTTCGAAGATGCCTTTGCCGCTGCCATAGTCGTCGGGGTCATCCGGATTAGGCAAACCTTCGCCCAAGGCAAAGCGTTTACCATAGGGACCGATGTCGTCGAGGTCGTCCTGTTTGACTGGTGGTAGAGGAACCTGGTCGAGCGGAAAACGATCGAGATACTCCTGCGGTACATACCAAGGCAGATGCGGCAGATAAAAGCCGCAAGCGAGAAAGCGGGGGCGGTCGTGCGGTTTAGCGAGTTCTTCGACGATGAAGTCGGCGACCTTCCAGTCCGGCATGTCGGTCTTCGTTCGCCAAGACGGCCCCCAGTCGACCGTGCGCCGAAGATCAAGGCCGTTCAGTGGTGGATTAGCGAGTCCGTGATCGAGCATGCACTGGGTCTGGGAAGGCCAGTAGCGATCCCAAGAAGCAGGGTCTTGAGAGGCCTTGCTGTGATGGAAGATCTTGCCCGCGCCGATGGTTTTGTAACCGTGCTGGCGGAAGTATTGCGGCAGGGTGGCATGCTTGGCGAGCTTCGGGGAAGCACGCCAGTGGTCGTCCCAATGCGCATAGACGCCGGTGGTCGAGGGACGCAATCCCGTCAGCAAGGCCGTGCGGGAAGGCTGACACCATGGGGCGGCCGTGTAAGCTCTGGAAAAGGTGATCGAGCGCGCGGCCAATCGGTCAAGGTTAGGCGTCTTTGCGGCGGCGAAACCCATGGCTCCAATCCATGGCCGGAGGTCATCCACGGCGATGAAGAGGACGTCGGGTTTGGACTCCGCGGCGTACAGCGCGGCGAACGGAGCGAGCAGAATGATGACGAGGATGAAGGTAAGTTTCATGCGGAGGATCATCGGTAAATGGCTGTGCGATTGGTTCAGGGTGTGGTGGTGATTTTGAGATGGCGGAACTCCAGCGCTCCGGCCTTTTCACCTTCGGGTCCACCGGATTCGCCGCCGAGGCCGAAGGAGAGTTTTTGCTCGGCGATGCATGGAGCCGTCGCTGTCATCGGCGTGTCATCGACAGTTGCCGTCATCGTCGCGCCCTTGAACTCCAACTTAACGCGATGCCACTCACCAATAGCGAGCGGGTGCGCTTGCTTGAACAGTTCTAGAGACTCGCCCTTCTTAGGATGCCCCAGGAAGCGGATATGATCTTTCCCCATGACAAGATGCACGATGTGGCCGCGCTCTTGCGGGCCATTGAAGATGATCCCTGCAAAGGAGGCTTTGCCTTCCAAACGGAACTCGCATTCAATCACCGCGTCGGTCATCGTAAGCTTGTGCACCTTCAACGGACCATGACGGCGCTCGCCAGATTCAAAACCTCGCAACACGCCGTCCTTCGCGGTCCAGGTGCCAAGCCCCCAATGCCAGTCGGCGGAAAGTGGCTGGTCGAACTTTTCCTCAAGCAAAACAGTCGGCTCTGCGCTTATTGTGTACGCGGCACCCACTTGTAAGAAGAAAATGGTAGAGACGATTTTCAACAGTGTGCGTTTCATAGTTTGGCAGTGCTGATGCGCAGGATTTGGTAAAGCGTGAAGGGTGGAGTGTGTGAAAAAGTTTCATCCGTTGATAGGGAGAGATCATGAGATCAAATCTTTGATAACAGTGCCGCCGAACTGGCTGAGCTGCTTGAAGCGGCCGGCGTGATAGAAGGTGAGTTTGTTGTCGTCGAGGCCGAGCAAACGCAGCAAGGTGACGTGGAAGTCGCGGACGTGCGCTTTGCCTTCGACCGCTTCCATGCCGAGTTCGTCGGTCTCACCAACGGTGTGACCCGCGTTGCAGCCGCCACCGGCGAGCCAGATGGTCATGGCGTTGGCGTTGTGGTCGCGACCGTAGGCGGTGCCGCCGCGTACGCCGTTGTCGGGAGTGCGGCCAAACTCGCCGCACCAGACGATGAGCGTACTCTCCAGCAGGCCGCGCTGTTTGAGGTCGGTGATGAGCGCAGCGATGGGCTGGTCCACGCCGCGCACGAGATTGCCATGGGCGCGCTCGATATAGTCGTGGCTATCCCAAGAGCCATTGTAGAGCTGCACGAAGCGCACGCCTTTCTCGACGAGCTTGCGGGCAAGGAGGCATTTGCGGCCAAAGGCGTCCGTCGCGTCGTTGCCGATGCCGTAGAGTTCCTTGGTCTTCGCGTCTTCCTTGGAAAGGTCGAGCGTTTCGGGCACCTGCATCTGCATGCGAAAGGCGAGTTCGTAGTTGTCCATGCGCGCGGCGAGTTCGTCGTGGCCGGGATGCTGCGCGGCGTGCGTGGTGTTGATCTTGGCGAGCAGGTCAAGATTGCGATGCTGACGCTCGGTGCTGACTCCGGCGGGCGGTGTGAGATCGAGAATGGGCGAACCTTTCGCGCGCAGCGGTGTACCCTGGTAGTTCGCGGGCAGGTAGCCGTTGCTCCAGTTCGCCGCGCCGCCTTGCGGATAGCTCACCTCGGGCAGCACGATGAAGCCGGGCAGATCCTGATTGAGCGAGCCGAGTCCGTAGTTCACCCACGCACCGATGCCGGGATCGCCGCCGAAGCGGTTGCCGCAGTTCATTTGATACATGGCGGTCGGGTGGTTCACGCTGTCCACGGTGCAGCCACGGAAGAAGCAAATGTCATCCGCGACCTTGGCGAGATGCGTCCAGTTTACCGCCATGTCCGCGCCGCTCTGACCGGCCTTGATGAACTTGAACGGACTCTGCACGTAGTAACGCTTGCCGCCCTGAAGCGCGGAGGCCTGCTTGTCCTCGCGAACGAATTCCTTGAGGTGCAGTTTCGCCAGCGCGGGCTTGGGGTCGAAGGTGTCGATGTGCGACGGTCCGCCTTCCATCATGAGGAAGATAACGTTCTTCGCCTTCGCTGGCAGATGACCAACCTTGGGCGCGAGCGGATTCTGTTTCGCCTCCTCGGCGAGCAAGGAGGTGAACGCGACGCTGCCGAGCGAGGCTCCGAGCGAATAGATGAAATCGCGGCGCGTGGGCGCATGAAGCGCACGGCCTCCGGCACATGTGAAATAGGGTCGGGTCATGGATGCATCAGGGTTGAGGGTTGGCGGAAAGGGTTTCCTCGCGGGTGCGCACGGCGGCGGCGGACAGACGCTGTACGAGATCGGGATGCCGGGCCGCGACATCGGGCGCTTCGGCAAGATTCCGGCTCAGATCAAAAAGCTGCGCCGGAGTGGTGAGGTGGAGCTTCCAGGGGCCTTCGCGAAAGGATTCGAGTCGGTTCTGGTTGATGGCGTAGAGGGAATAAAGGGTCGTCCGCGGCGAGTGCGCGCCGTCTTGGCCGAGCAGCACGGCGCTGACATCGTGACCATCCACCGCGTGTTTACACTCAGTGCCAGCGAGCATGGTAAAGGTGGGCAGCACATCCAGCGTGGAGAGGAACTCATCACAAACACGGCCCGCTGGTACACTGCCCGGCCACCAAGCGACGCATGGCACGCGAAGGCCGCCTTCAAGCACGGTATGCTTCGTGCCGCGCAACGGTGCCGCCGTACCGGGCGTCTTGCGTTCGGGGCCGTTGTCGCTGGTGAAGAGGACGAGCGTTTTCTCTGCCAGGCCGAGGGTGCGCAGTTGATTGAGAATCTGGCCGGTGCTGTCATCGAGTTCCTCGACTACGTCGCCGTAGAGACCGCGCTGCGATTTGCCTCTAAACTTCGACGAGGCATCGAAGGGCAGATGCGGCATCGCGTGGCCGAGGTAGAGGAAAAAGGGATGCTGGCGATTGGCATCGATGAACTTCAGCGCCTCGGCGGTATAGAGGCCGGTCATTTCGGCGGGCACAGCGGGGCGTTTTTCCACCGCATCGCCGCGCAGCACCGGCATGCCGCCCTCCTTCTCGTAAAAGATCGTTTCGTGATGGTCAAGGTTGTGCAGCACGCCGTAGTAACTGTCAAAGCCCTGATCCATCGGCCTCATGCCTGGGACGAAACCGAGATGCCACTTGCCGATGCAGCCCGTGGCGTAACCGGCGGGCTTCATCACCTCGGCAAGAGTGATTTCACTGCCCGCCAGACCGTTCTGCGCATCGGGACGCAACACGCCGGTGGCAAGCCCGACACGGCCGGGATACTTGCCCGTCATCAGTGACGCCCGTGAGGGCGTGCAGAGCGCCGAGGTGACGGAGAAATCGGTGAAACGCGTCCCTTCCTTCGCCATGCGATCGAGATGCGGGGTGCGGATGTCCTTTGCTCCGTAACAAGCGAGGTCACCGTAGCCGAGGTCATCGCAATTGATGAGGATGATATTCGGCGGCGCGGCAAAGGCCGATATAGCAAGCGATAGAACGCAGAAGAAGGGCTTAATAGACATAAGCGAACTCGTTGGCGTTGAGCAGGACGAGGCAGACATCGGCCAGGGCGCGGGTGCGGGCATCGACATCGGCGGGCTGAAGGTCGGGGACGAAATCCGCGTAGGCGTGCAGCTTTTCGCTGAAAGAGAACTTCTCGCCGGTGTTTTCCTCGACCGCATCGCGGCGGACTTCGAGTCGTGGCTTGGCATGCGCTGGCGCGGTTTGGACGAGCGGAATGGTTTCCCGCCAATGCGTGAGGCTGTCGCGTTTTTCCTCCGCGCTCGGCATCCGCGAAAATACGAGGGCGAAGAGCCGCTCGATGGCCTTTTCCTCCCCGGGCGCTTCCTTGAGCACGCGATGCGCCAGTGCAAGGGCGCGGGAGTGCGTGGCTTGGCTGTTGAAGAGGCTGAAGACCTGCGGAGTGACGGTGCTGGCCTCGCGCCGCTCGCAGGAGAAGTCCGGCGCGGGCGCATTGAAGACCTCCAGCATCGGGTCGGTGAGGCCGCGCAGTTTCAGGGCGTAGAGGGAGCGTCGGTGGCGCTGCTCGGGCTTGGGATTGGGCACCCAGGCGGAGGCAAAGGTGCCCATGACCTGGCGCGGTTGCAGGGCCGCTTCCAGGTTGATCTCAGGCCGGTTCGGAATGCCGCCGAGGGTGCGGTTCAGCTCGCCCGTGGCCGCGAGCATGGCATCCCGAAGCTCTTCCGCGCTGAGGCGGCGCGGCTGAAAGACGGCGTAGCTGGTGCCGAGGGCGTCTTTCTCCCGCAGGGTCTTCCAATCCGGATGCGTGGCGCTGCGGCGATAGGCCTCCGAGGTCATGATAAGGCGGTGCAGTGCCTTGAAGCTCCAGCCGCTCTCCACGAACTTCACCGCGAGCCAGTCCAGCAGTTCGGGGTGCGTCGGCTTTTTGCCGGTGCTGCCAAAGTTGTTCGGATTCCCTGCGAGCGGCTGGCCGAAGTGCCACATCCACACGCGATTCACGATGGTCCTCGTGGTCAACGGATTGTCCGCGCTGGCGACCCATTCGGCGAAGGCTTTGCGACGGCCTGCGATGGTGTCGGGGATGGGCGTCTTCTGCACGGAGCCGAGCACACTGAGCACACCGGGCTTCACCTTGGTGCCGGAGGCAAAGGGATCACCACCGGTGAGGATGCAGGTCTCTTCCAACTCGCCCTCGCTCATCCGGTCAGGCGGCATCCGCAGCGGAGCGAAGACGGTCTTATATTGCCGGGTGCGACCGCCATACACCGCGAGAGCATAGGGTTCGTAGCGATCCAGTTCCCACCGGAGTCGCTCCAATCCTTTTCTTGCCACCCGTTCCATGCCGAACTGTTCCGGCGTGAAGCCGACCAGTTTCGGAGGGAAGTCGCCTTCCGGCACCCCGGCGTTGGTGAGTGCGTTTCGTGCGGCGAGGAACAGATCTGAATACTTGCCGAGTTTCCTGGCGGGGCCTGGCTTCGGAGCCGCAGGATTTCGTGCAGCCTCGACGGCGGCATTCCACTGGGCCGGGTCTTTACCGTTGTCCTTGAACCAACGTGTGGCGTTCTCCAGTAACACGGCGTCCAGCTTCGTAAGGGTGGATTCATATTCCGCCAGGCTCTTTTCCAAATAGGCGCGCTCCTCGAAACCCTGGGTGTTCTCTTCCGGAAGAAACGGCGCGGCCCGTTCCGAGAGCTGGGTCGTCGCAAACACCGCCTGAATCGAGTAGTAATCATGCGTGGGCACGGGATCGAACTTGTGGTCGTGACAGCGGGCGCATTGAAGCGAATGCGCAAGGAAGGTCTCGCCCACGCTGTTGGCCACATCATCGAGGAAGCGTTGGCGCGCGATCTTCTCGACCTCCATGCCGGTCAGCTCCCACGGCCCCATGCGCAGGAAACCCGTGGCGATGATCTTTTCTGGGTCGTTTGGTTCAATCTCATCCCCGGCGATCTGCTCTTTGATGAATTGATCATAGGGCTTGTCGCGGTTGAAAGCGCGCACCACGTAATCGCGATAGCGCCAGGCATTCCCACGCTCGTAGTCATTCGAGAAGCCCGACGAATCCGCGTAACGCGTGACATCCAGCCAGTGCTGCGCCATGCGCTCGCCGTAATGCGGCGAGTCGAGCAGGCGGTCGATGAGTGCCTTCACCGCCGCGTTTGCATCCTTCGAGTAATCGAGCTCAAACGCAACGACCTCTTCCGGCGTCGGCGGCAGACCGTTGAGGTCAAACGAAACGCGGCGGATCAACGTGCGTGCGTCGGCGGCAGGCGCTGGATCAATCCCGGAAGGCATCTTCGCCGTGATGAAGTCATCCAGCGCCTTCTCGCCATTATTTTTCGCGACCGGCTGATAAGCCCACAGCCCCTCCGGTTTGTATTTCCGATTCGCCCACTCGGGCGACAGTGCGCCGGTCGTCTTCACGGTGATGCCATCTTCGGCGGACCACTTGGCTTCGTTGGCTTCGGCGATTTCCTTTTGCCGAGCCATATCCGGCCACGGTGCGCCGCCTGCGATCCAGTCCTTGAGCCAGCCGAGTTGCTCGGCATAAAGCTTGTCCGCCTCCTTTGGCGGCATGGCTTCCCAGTCGTCGTGCGTTCGGGTCGCGGCGAGGTATAGCGGACTTTCCTCCGGCTTGCCCGGCACAAGAGAAGGCTCGCCACTTTCGCCACCCTTTAACACGGCAGCAAGGGATCGTATGTCGAGATCTCCTTTGACCAGTGCTTCGTCATTGCCGTGGCATGCGAGACACTTCTCATGGAGGAGCGGCACGATTCGGCGCACGAACAAGTGCTCCGCATCCGCGTTCTGCGCATAAGCCGGCAACGCTGTAACGATGCTCAGCAAGATGAGTGGTATGAGTCTTGTTTTCATAGCGGGGAAATCAATCAAGCGAGAGTCCAACCACCATCCACCATCAGCACCTCGCCGGTGATGAGGCCGGAGTCGGGGTGGCAGAGAAATCGTACGGCATGGGCAATGTCATGGATGCTACCGACGCGGCCCACGGGAATGCGGGCTAGCACGGATTGACGAAAGTCCGGTTGCTCCAGAAACGGACGCGTACCCGGTGTCATGAGATAGGTCGGTGCCACGGCATTGACCGTGATGCCCAGCGGCGCCCATTCCAGCGCCATGCTTTTCGTGAGCATATTCAACGCGCCCTTGGAAGAGGAATAGGCCACGTGGTTCATGATCGCGACGCTGGCGGCCTGCGAACTGATATTCACTATGCGGCCATGCTTGCGCGGCTGCATGAGGCGTGCGGCGGCTTGCGAGCAGAGAAAAGGCCCGCGCGCGTTCGCAGTCATGATGCGATCCCACTGCTCGGCGGTCTCATCGAGTGCTGAGCAGTTCGCACCGTCGCCCGCGTTGTTGACGAGGATGTCGAGGCGGCCGGCCTCGGACTCGATCTGTTGAAAGGCGCGGGCGATGCTGGCTGGATCAGAAACATTGAGTTGCACGGCTCGTGCTGAAGCACCGAACGATGCCAGTAGTTCCGCGAGTGCCTGCACCTGGTCATCAAGGCGGCAACCGAAGTAAACGGTCGCGCCATCTTCGATGAGTTCGCACGCAATACCGAAGCCAAGGCCTTCCGGATCATTGGCGCCGGTTACTAGCGCGATTTGGTTTTCAAAAGGAGAGGTCATAAGCAAGTTTCTATGCTGTAGGTGTCAGCGCATGGCGGCGATTCTAAGATCGCGTCAGCCTTTCACTCGCATTGCTTTGCCGAGGTGTTTCTTTAGTAATCGCACAGTCGCAAGTGAGCCTTCGCGTTCTCCGAACGCTGCGACGGGTTGTCGCTCGGGTGCGGGCGTGCGCGGCGGGCCACCGGGGCCTTCGTATTCGACCTCGATCCACCCCTGGTATCCAGATTCAGTCACTAGACGAAGCATTCGCGCATAGTCCGTGTAGCATTCTTCGCCATGAGCATCAAAGTCATGCGCCTTGGCACTAATACCCTTGGCAAAAGGCAACATGTCGGCGACACCGGAGTAACGATCATGAAAGGTGCCGCTTTTCCGATCCTTTTGGAAGTTGCCGAAGTCGGGCAAGGTACCGCACTGCGGTTGACCAACTTGTTTGACGATACTGGCGATCCATGCACCATCGCACCTTACTCCTTCGCCGTGATTTTCGACAAGCACTTCGAGGTTCATCGTCTTACTCAATTCCAATAGTTTCGTCACACCATCTGCAACCAGACGTGACTGCTCATCGGCAGGTAATTTGATATCGCTAATCGCATTGACCCTGATGCCACTACATCCCAGCGTCGCCGCCGCGTTCAACCATGGTCGATATTTGTCTACCGTCTTGCGGCGTGCTTCCTCGGAGGACGCTCCCAACGGATCGTAAATATCGATTAAGAGAACGACGTTCTTTACACCCGCATCGGCCGCGCGACGATTCAATTCAGTCAATGACGCTGGATTCGTATGATGCTCGCCTAGCAACAGGCCACTGTAGTCGACTCCTTCAAATCCCATTTCGCCAGCCATCGTTGGAAACTCGAGCGGATCGCGTTTCGCAAAACCTGGCTCACCACGAAACGCGCGATGAAAGGTCCATTGCCCCAGCGAAAGTCGAAATCGCGGAGCCTCGTCGGCAGCGATCGCACGTTGAATGGGATGAACAGCCGCAGCCAGCGAGACTGCTGCTGTGGTGCTCAAGAAGTTTCGTCGTCTCATCGATCTTTGTCCTCATGAGAGAGAGAAGAAGCCGGAATAGCAAGATACTCGATCAGATCTCGTAAGTCTCGCTTGGACAGCAAGTTGGCCAACAATGGCATGGCCGAAGTGGCTTTGCGTTCTTCGATGGAATCTTTGTCCACAGTGACTTGTTTGGTTTCGCTCCCGGTGGTGACTTCAATTGAAAGAGTCTTTTCGTCTTCCTCGCGAACCACACCCGTGATGACGTTCCCATCGTCGAGCAGAAGAACTGCGAGCTCGAAGTTTTTAGCAATGTCCGTACCAGGCGTTACGATGGATCGCAAAAGGTACTCACGATCTCGAGTTCGACCGATGCCAGTTAAGTCGGGCCCCACGATGCTGGTACCCATGCCATCCATGCGATGGCAACGAACACACTGGATTTCGACTTTTTGATGGAATAGCTGTTTCCCTCTGGCTGCATCGCCTCCTTCAAGACAAACGCGAAACTCTCGCAAACTATCTGCTTCAGAAATCGCAGCCAACCATTTCTGAGATAGCGTTTCGGCTGCTCGAGCCCGCTGGTTTCGTACGCTATTGGCAAGCTTCGTGTTCTTTCCATGCATGTCGAGTGCGTCGAGAAGATCGAGTGCAATAGCTCGTGGAAGTTTTCCGGCCAACAAGACATTGGTCTGTTTTGTGAGAAATGCGTAGGAATCTTGATCGGATTGTTCTCCCAGCATTCGAATCGCCAATTGCATTTCGATGACGGAAGATTGTTCTACAAAGAGCTGATCCAGGATGATCAACGCGGCACTTGAATCATTGGAATAAAGCAGCTTACGACCGGCCGAACGAAGGGATGCGTTCGGGGTTTCGAGAAGATTCATTGCAAGCCGAAGCGCTCGTGGGCTTTTTACCGTCACCAAGGCTTCGGTCGCAGCCATACGCGATTCGATTTCGATTTGTTCAGACTCCGCCAAACCAAATAATGCATCGACCACAGACTCGATACGATATACACCAGCCAGACCCGCGGCGGCCGCTACCAGTTTCGGATGGCCTGTTTCCGCGATGAGTTTGGGCAGGATATCTTGCGCGGCAGAAACGACTGGAACGATGGATCGCTCTGGTTGTGGTCGCCAATCACCGAGCACGCGATCGACCGGGGACGGATGAGGCCAGTCGGCAAGCAATGACAAGGCTTCGATTCGAATCACTTCAGTTGCTGTATTATCAATCGCAACCTGAGCGATCGCGAAAGCGTCCTCATCGCGACCAATACAAAATCTGGCGTTCAGTACTCGGCGGGCTGTACCAACATCAAGTTTGCCAACTTCGGTTGACAACGCAGCGAGATCATTCATTGCACGATCAACTCGTCGATCATGCACGGCTCGCACAGCTTCTCGAACAAGGATCGGTTCCTTGTCAGTTAGAAAGTGTCGTAGACTTTCTGATTGAAGATTTCGAAAAGCAAGCAACAAAACCATCCGAACGGAAGTTGACGGATCTTCACGGTATTGAACGAGACATTGTTCGCCTTGCTTTCTCGCGATCTTGGTAAGCCCCATCACGATCATGTGACGCAGAACGACGTCGGCATCGGCATTCTCACGAGCGGATTCAAATAGATGAGAAACCGCTGAATCGGAACCGATACTCCCTAAGGCAAGAGCGGCAAAGGCTCGGCACCGATGGGAACGATCGTCAAGCATCCTGACGAGAGCATCCAACATTTCCGCGATTGGGCTATCTACGAGGAGCTTTGCCGTTTGTGCTCGAACCTCCGATTCATCATCGCTGAGCAATGCCGTGAACAATTTCACCGGCACCTTTTGCCCATGACGCAAGCATTGCCCAATGCCTTGCAAGGCGTGCACACGCGCTGTGAGCCGCGCAGAATGATCCTTCGCGACATCCTGCATCGCTTCCAATCCGGTTTCACCGCGCTGAACAAGTTCGAACTGCGCCATCGAACGAATACGAACGTCCGCATGTGAAAGCCGCTCGACCAGTTCATGTTCCGACAAATCGCGGCATCCGATTCGCAACCAATCTTGTAATTGAAGCAGCTTCTCCTCTTTCTCACTTTGAACTTCTGAATCAATTGCCCAAATCCAACCCATTCCCGCTCGTCGACCTCCTTCCGGTTGACGAGTCCAATCGACACCGTCGGCAAGATACAATCGACCGTCAGGACCAAACGTGACATCGGTGGCAAGCGTTCCTGTCAAAAATTCCTCTTCTTTTATTTTCGTGAATTGGTTTTCCTTGGCTTCGAGCTTAAAGGTGATGAGCGGACTATTCGAACGGCCTCCTCGCCAGTCGCAAAGAAAGAAACTTCCAGCATATTCATCAGGAAGACGGGTGAGTCCCGGGTTACGATCCAAACCGCATGGGCCATTTGCGAGGTGGGCGATTGCTGGGATTACCCATGCCGGTTGCTCTTCATGTCGTTCTTTCCATAGCC